>NZ_AOSQ01000011.1:0-143322 GCF_000349605.1 Kocuria sp. UCD-OTCP | reverse complement strand
CCACCTGCCGTACCCGGTGGCCGCCGTCGAGGACCAGTACGTGCCGGACCTCGACCGCATCCTCGAGGCCCTGGACCGGTCCTTCGCCTATTGACCCCGCCGACCCGGTCGCCGGCCCCCGGGCCGGCGGCACCGCCGCCGGCCCGGGGCCGCGCGCGAGAGAGGAAGTACTGACATGCCCCAGATCTTCAACCTGCCCGACGTCGGCGAGGGCCTGACCGAGGCGGAGATCCTCGCGTGGAAGGTCGCACCGGGGGAGACCGTCACGGTCAACCAGGTGCTCGTCGAGATCGAGACCGCGAAGTCCGTGGTCGAGCTGCCGTCCCCGTACGCCGGCACCGTCCTGGACCTGCTGGCCGCCGAGGGCAGCACGGTCGAGGTCGGCGCCCCCATCATCGCCGTGGGCTCCCCGGGCGAGTCGGCGGAGTCCGCCCCGGCCTCCGACGTCCCCGGGATCCTGGGGGAGGGCGGGGAGCCCGGTGCGGACCGGCCGCTCGTCGGCTCCGGGCCCAAGGCCGACCCCGTGCGGCGGCGGCGCCGGGCGGTCCCGCCGCCGGCGCCGGAGGCCGAGCCGGAGCCGGCCCGGCCCGCGGGCTGGACGGAGAAGCTGTCCCGGGGCCCGCTGGGCGCCGGGCTCGGCGGTGGGATCGGCACGGCGGCCCAGGGCATCGCCGGGCGCGCCGCCCGGCTGGCCGAGGACAGCGGCGTCTGGCGCCGGCCGGGTCGCGGCGACGTGCCCCCGGCCGCCGAGGTCGTCCCGCGCCGCCCCGCGCTGGCGAAGCCTCCGGTCCGGAAGGCCGCACGGGACCTGGGCGTCGACCTCGCCGACGTCCCCGCCACGGGCGCCGCCGGACAGATCACCAAGCAGGACCTGCTCGCCCACGTGGCGCGGCTCGGCGAGGCCGTGGACCGGCGCCGCCCCGCGGCCCCGGAGGAGCGGATCGAGCGGATCCCCGTCAAGGGCGTGCGGAAGGCCACGGCGCAGAACATGGTGCGCAGCGCCTTCAGCGCCCCGCACGCCTCGGTCTTCGTGGAGGTCGACGCCACGCGCACCATGGAGTTCGTCCGGCGGCTCAAGGCCGCCCCGGACTACGAGGGCGTCAAGGTCACGCCCCTGCTGGTGCTCGCGAAGGCCGTCGTGTGGGCCGCGGCCCGCAACCCGATGGTCAACGCGACGTGGACGGACGAGGAGATCCTCGTCAAGCACTTCGTCAACCTGGGCATCGCGGCGGCCACGCCGCGCGGTCTCATGGTCCCGAACGTCAAGGACGCCCAGGACCTCTCGCTGCGCGAGCTGGCCGTGGCCCTCGACGAGCTCTCCCGGACCGCCCGGGCGGGGCGCACGCAGCCGGCCGACATGCAGGGCGGCACCCTGACCGTGACCAACATCGGGGCCCTGGGCCTCGACACCGGCACGCCGATCATCAATCCCGGCGAGGTGGCGATCATCGCGTTCGGGAGCATCAAGCAGAAGCCGTGGGTCGTGGACGGCGCCGTGGTGCCCCGCTGGGTCACCACGCTGGGCGGGTCCTTCGACCACCGCGTGGTCGACGGGGACCTCGCGGCCCGCTTCACCGCGGACGTGGCCCGGATCCTCGAGGAGCCGGCGCTGCTGCTGGAGTGAGCCCCGGCCCGTGCGGTCCGCGGCACGAGCGGCACGGCAACGGCCCCGCACCGATCGGTGCGGGGCCGTGTGCTGCGTCGTCGACGCGCGTGCCGCCACGTCTCACGGCTCTCCCCGCCGGGCCGTGGCCCGACGCCGCACCGACGTGGAACTGGGCGGTTGCGTCCCGTGCCCGGCGCCCCATCTCCTGTGGACCCGTGATTGAAATCCCCCCAGACACAATCACACATCTCATTCACGATGGATCACTCGTGCGACGCCGGCCGCGGTGGCAACCTGCCCGTCGGCCCCCGGCACTGCTGCCGGAGACCTGTCCCCCCACGCCCGGAGGACCGCCTCAGTGCGGCCTCCTGACGTCCAGGACTGGGTCCAGTATTGCGGAGGTCTGGACAAAAGTCTGTCCCCCGATGTGCGCATGACGGGGCATGACCGCGATCGCGCCGGACCGCGGCGGCCGTAGGCTGGGCGCATGCCTGCGCACCTGCCGCCCCGTCCCTCCGCACGCTCGGCGGTGCCGCCGTTCCGGGTGATGGAGATCCTCGCCGACGTCGAGCGCCTGCGCGCCGCCGGCCGGGACGTCGTCTCCCTCTGCGCGGGGGAGCCCTCCGGCGGCGCCCCGGGTCCCGTCGCGCGGGCGGCCGCCCGGGTGCACGCCCGCAACGAGGGGCTGGGCTACACCCCCGCCCTCGGGATCGAGCCGCTGCGCCGGGCGGTGGCCGGCCACTACGCCCGGTGGTACGGGCTCGACGTCCGTCCCGAGGACGTCGCGATCACCACGGGGGCCTCCGGGGCGCTCGTGCTCACCTTCCTGGCGGCGTTCGACGCGGGGGACCGGGTGGCGGTGTGCCGGCCGGGCTACCCCGCCTACCGCAACACCCTGGCCGCCCTGGGCGCCGAGGTGGTCGAGCTCGACTGCGGGGCGGCGACCCGCTTCCAGCCCACGCCCGGGATGCTCGACGCCGCGGTCGCCGAGCACGGGCCCCTGCAGGGACTGGTGGTGGCGGGCCCGGCGAACCCGACCGGCACCGTGCTGGAGCCCGGGGAGCTGGCGGCGCTGGCCCGGTGGTGCGCCGAGCACGGGACGCGCCTGATCAGCGACGAGATCTACCACGGGATCGTGCACACCGACCCGGAGGGCGGCGCGCCCCGCGACGGCGGACCGTACCGGGGCACCAGCGCGTGGGAGCACGACCGCGACGCCGTGGTGATCTCCTCCTTCTCCAAGTACTGGGGGATGACGGGGTGGCGGCTCGGGTGGGCCCTGCTGCCCCGGGACCTCGCGGCCGCGGTCGACGCGCTGGCCAGCAACCTGAGCCTCTGCCCGCCCGCCGCCGCGCAGCACGCCGCCGTGGAGGCCTTCACCCCGGACGCCTACGCCGAGGCGGACCGGGCGGTCGAGCAGTTCGCGCGCTCCCGGAGCCTGCTCCTGGACGCGCTCCCGGCGCTCCGGTGGGGCGAGGTCGCGCCGGCGGACGGGGCGTTCTACCTCTACGCCGACCTCGGGGAGCAGCTCGAGCGGCACGGCAGCTCCCTGGAGTGGTGCCGGCGGCTGCTGGAGGCGGAGGCCGTCGCGGTCGTCCCGGGCCTGGACTTCGACGCCGCACGCGGCCACCGCGCGGTGCGGCTGTCCTTCGCCGCGGGGCCCGACCGGGTAGAGGAGGCCCTCACCCGGATCCTCCGGTTCCAGTCCCGTCCCTGAAGCACCCGGCCAGGTGCCCGGGGAGCACCCCGGTGCGGAGCAGGAACCGGTGCGCGGTGGTGCGCCCCACGAACACGAGTCCCTGCTCCTTGAGCCGGGCAGCCAGCCGGTCCCCCTCGGGGGAGCGGCGCGACTCCTCCAGGACGGTCAGGGGCGGCTCGGCGGCGGCCGGGCGGAGATCCCGGACGTGCTCCGCCCAGTCCTCGGGACCGAGTCCGCGGCAGGCGCGCGCGTTGTGCACCACGGCCTCGATCTTGACCCGGTTGCGGATGACCGCGGGATCCAGGAGCAGCTCGTCGACGTCGTCCTCGGTCATCCGGGCGATCTCCTCGGGGACGAAGTCCCGCAGCGCCCGGCGCAGGCCCTCCCGCCGCTGGGCGATGCTCCAGCGGGCCAGGCCCGCCTGGAAGATCTCCAGGCCGAGGGCCTCGAACCAGCCGGAGGAGTCCGCGGGCCGTGCGCCCCAGCGCCGGTCGTGCTCCTCGAGGGCGGCCGGGCCCGTGGGCGCCCAGGGGCAGCGGCGCAGGCCGTCCCCGCAGAGCACGGCGCGGAAGGCGTCGTCGGGGGAGCGGACGCCACCGTCCCGGAGGGCGGTGTCGGGCGGGCGGTCGCCGGGGCGGTCGTGGGTGCCGCGGGAGCGGTCGTCGGCGGGGTGCGGGCCGTGCCCGGCGGAGGCGGTGTCCATGGGACCACGGTAGGAACGCCGGGCCGGCGGACCGCAGGCACGCGGCTCCCTGTGGACGGTGCCGCCGGTGTCCGGGGCGCCGGACGACCGGGTGCAGTGCGGGTGCCCGCACCGCGGGCGGTGGAGCCGGTCAGAACCGGGAGACCGCACCGGTGCCGTCGGCGATCTCGATGGCCACGGGCTCCTCGTCCCCGGCGTTGCCGTCGTGGACGATGAACACCGCGGCGGGCTCTCCCTCCGGGAAGGCGCGGATCGTGACCGACCCCGAGGTCGCGGCGTTGAGCACCTCCATGGCCTGGCGGGTGGCCGCGCGCAGCACCGCCGTGGGCAGGGGCCTGCCGCGCTCGTCCAGGATGTCCACCAGCACGCCCCGGGCCCGCGCCGCCCGCGTGACCTCGAGCAGGTAGGGGGTGGCGATCGACCGGCCCCGGATGGAGTCCCGCAGCTGCGCCTCGGTGAGGCGGAACTGTTCGATCTCGTACTCGGAGACGGGGGAGGGGTCGTGCGCGATCCGCTCGAGCAGCCCGCCCGCGAGGCGGCGCACCTCGTGCACGCGCTGCACGGAGGCGTTGACCGTGTCCTGCTCCGCCTCGTCGTGGGAGCGCGCCGAGATCACCATGTCCCGGGCCTCGGCGAACGCGGCGGAGGCCCGGTCGTACTCCCGGGCGATGAGCTGGCTCGCGAGCAGCAGGGCCGCCGCCGCGGCGTTCGTCAGCGCCGCGTCCCAGAGGCCCAGGGCGGAGCGGGCGCCCCACGTCATGGACACGGCGACCGCGATGACGAGCGTGGCCCAGCCCCACCCCGCGCGGCGCCGGATGCCCAGGACCACGAGGAAGCCGTCGAAGCCCAGGGTGAACCACTGCCCGCCGAACAGCTCCGCCTGGGGGTTCAGGGCGTCGTAGGAGCGCTGGATCGACACCAGCATGAGGAGCACGCCCAGGGCCGCGGGCAGATCGGGCAGCCGGCGCTGCCGGTACGGGTAGACGACCAGCGCCACCGCGACCACGTAGGTCACGAGCGCGGCCTGCATGAGGTCCGGCTTGTCCATGCTGGGCGTCTGCAGGATCCCGAGCACCACGGGGATCAGGAAGAACACCGTGGCGGCGACCAGGCTCAGGGGATGGAAGAGGGTGCGGGAGATCACGGCTGCGCGTCCCGGGGCCAGAGGATCGTGACGCGGGTGCCGCGTCCCGGTGCGCTGTCGACGTCCACCGCGCCGCCCACGTGGCGCACGTTGCCCAGGATGGACACGCGCACCCCGAGCCGCCGGGAGTCGATGCTGCGGACCTGGAAGCCGCGGCCGCGGTCCACCACCTGGAAGCGAAGGAAGAAGCCCTCGGGGTTGAGGGGGGTGGGCGGGCACACGCCGCCGTCCATGGTCACGAAGGTGACCTCGGTGCCGGCGTGGCGGGCGCTGTTGGAGACCGCCTCGGTGACCGCCTGCACGAGCGCCTGCGCCGTCTCCACGGGGATGAGCGGGCGCGGCTGGCCGGGGGGCCTGATGTAGGGGGTGATGCTGTTGAAGCGCACCCGGTTGCGCCACGGGGACAGGGACTCGAGGAGGTCGTCGAGCAAGGTGTGCACCATGGTGGTGCCCTTGCCCTCGGCGCGGCGCTCCTCGAAGGCGAGGACCTCGAGGGCCCGCTGGGCCAGCTCCCGGGTGCGCCGCTGGACGGGGCCCGGGGCCCGTCCGGCGTCCAGCAGGGCGGCCATGACGTTGTCGTGGATGAGGCGGTCCAGCCGCTCCTGCTCCTCGGCCTGCGAGCGCGAGCGGTTCAGCTGCAGCTCCTGCGCGATCGCGGCCGCGTACACCTGGTCCGCGTTCTGCCCGCCCTTGTAGACCAGGCTGATCAGCACCACGAGGACCACGCCGAACGCGATCCGGCTCGTGGCGTCGAACAGCACGCCCATCACGTCCGCCGACTCCGTGGTGCGCACCATGACCAGGACGTAGAAGACCGTGACGGACGCCAGGTACGCGACTGCCAGCTCGATGCTCCACGCGACCACGGTGGCGGCGGCCGCGAGCAGGATGAACGGCTCCACCCACGGGTCCTGCGGCGGAGCGGCGCCCGTCCAGGCGAGCGGGAGGGTCAGGACGGTGAGGGCCACGAGCACCGGGGCCGCGAGCACCGGCCACATCCGCACCTGCCGCCTGGCGCCCTGGAGGAGCATCGCGCCGCCGTTGACCAGGAGGGCCAGCAGGAACACCAGGTGCCACCGTTCGAAGGCGCGCAGCTGGTCCTCGACGATGGTGAGGGCCTCCAGGAACAGCGCGACGACGACCAGCCCGTGGCAGATGTTCGCGAGCAGGTGGATGCGGTAGGAGTTCATCCCCAGCTCCTGCGGCGAGGTCGGCACCAGGAGGCTGCTGCGGCGCCGCCGGGCGGGGACCTTCCGGTAGGCGAGCGGGGGCCGGTGCGCGGCGTGGCTCACGGAGCGGCGGCCCTCACCGGGGCGAGGGGCGGATCACAGATGCTTCTCCGCCGTGGTGATGTCCGCCGTGGGCTCGACCAGGCCGTCCTCGATCGCCCGGATGCGCAGGTCGATCTTGGTGGGCGCCGGGCGTCCGACGCGCGCGTACTTCTCCCGGATGCGGTCGATGTTGGTCTTGACGGCGCTCTGCTTGATGCCCATCCGGCGTGCGACCTGGACCTGGGCGAAGCCGGAGGCGTAGAGCCGCAGGGTCTCCTGCTCCCGCGGGGAGAGGCTGGCCCGGGAGAACTCCACGTCCCCGTCGATCGCGGCGGCGAGCTCCTTGGTGATCACGGGCTTGCCCTCGGCGATGTTGCGGGCCTCCTCGATCGCGTGCTCGAGCGGGTCCGACTTGCGCACCAGGCCCAGCGCGCCGGCCCGCAGCGCCTCGCGGATCAGCGCGGCGTTCTCGCCGATGCTGAAGATGAGCACCTTCATGCCGGCGGCGCGCAGCAGCTCCACGTTGGTGGCGGGTCGGGACATGTCGTCGAGGGACAGGTCCAGGAGCACGACCTCGCACTCGATCCGCTTGGCGCCCTGGGCGGTGAGGGCGGGATTCTCGGGGTCCCGGCCCAGCTGGTCGAGGAGTCCGGGGACGCTGGAGGCCGATCCGACGAGCTTCACGTCCGCCTGCGAGGTCATGGAGACGAGGCGGACGCCCTCCCGGACGACCTCGTGGTCATCGACGACGGCGACAAGGGTGGACGGCATTTGTGTTTCCTCCGGGTGCTGCTCGGTGGGCCGGTCCGCAGATTTCCGCGTGGGGGTGACGGATCTCACCGAGGTGCTCCGATTGTCCCCTCTTTGGTGGTCGGATGCGAACCCGACACGGTGCCGGGACGCAAAGTTACCGGGCCCGGTCCTCCGGTCCGTCCCCCCAGCGATCGACCCTGCGGTGGTAGCGGACGCCCCACAGCCCGCCGAGCACCGCCGCGAGCAGGTCGACGGCGAGCACGGCGAGGACCGCGAGCAGGCCCGGGACCAGCAGGTCGCCGATCAGCGCCTGGGCCGAGACGCCCACGGGCGCCAGGCCGACGGTGTCGGCCCACACCAGTCCCGCGACGGTGGCCACGGAGCGGCCGAACAGGGACCACAGCCACACGGACACGCCCTGCCGTGCCCCGGAGAACCGCGCCATCCGGCCCGCGGCGTAGCCGCCGCCCAGGAACGCGATGAACTCGACCAGGCCGAGGGCGGCCGCTCCCGTCCAGGCCGCCGCGGACCCGGCGGCGAGGTCGTCCACCACGCCGCCGACCCCGTCCACGAGGCGCAGCCCCAGCGCGGCCGCGGTCAGGCCCGCCAGGGCCAGCAGCAGCCAGGACAGGGCCATGGCGCTGAGCCAGCCGAAGAAGCCGGGCACCAGCTGGAGGCCCCCGAACTCCTCCCGCTGCCGGGCGAGACGGGTCGCGGCGTCGACCGGGACGCCGGAGGACGGGTCGCCGGAGAACGGGCCGTCGGGTCCGGCGCCGTAGCCGGGCGCGGGGCCGTAGCCGGCCGCGGCGCCGGGGGCCCCGACCGCGGGCGTCGGGTCCGTGCGCGGCCGCGGGTCCTCCGGCACCGGGCGCTGGGCGGTCACCGCCGGCAGCGGCCGGGTGTGCTGGTCGTCCTCGTCGTCGTACCAGGACCAGTCCTCGGTCCCGCCGCTCCCGGCGCCCCCCTCGGGGGCGTCGTGCGGCGAGCCGCCGCCGGCCGGGGCGGCGAACCGGCTGACCGGGGGCAGCGGCCGGGTGGCGTCCGGGGAGTCGTGCGGACCGGTGTCCGACCAGGGCGTCGGGTCGTCGGGGGAGGGCGGGCCGGGGGTCGAGGAGGGCGTCATGGCACCGGAGTCTACGGCCGGTTCCCGGACCGGGCCCGGTGAGCCGTCCCGTCCGGCACGGGGTGTCGCCGCGGCCGGGCGGCCGGGCGCCGCCGCCGAGTAGGGTCGGGACCATGCCTGTCGACACCGTCCGCGAGTTCCTGCGTGCCCGCCCCTGGACCGCCAGCTACGACCCGGGCGTCCCCGCGGACCTGGACCTGCCGGAGACGTCCCTGGTGCACATGCTCGAGCGCTCCGTCGCCCGCCACGGCGCGAGCACCGCGCTCGAGTTCTTCGGGGCCACGACCTCCTACGCCGCCCTGGGCCGGCAGGTCGACCGCGCGGCCGAGGGCCTGCGCCGGCTGGGCGTGGGCCGCGGCGACCGGGTCGCGATCGTCCTGCCCAACTGCCCGCAGCACGTCGTGGCGTTCTACGCGGTGCTGCGCCTGGGGGCCGTCGTCGTCGAGCACAACCCGCTCTACACGGCCCCGGAGCTGCGCCACCAGTTCGAGGACCACGGGGCGCGCGTGGCGATCGTCTGGGACCGGGCGGCCGAGCGGGTGCGCTCCCTGCCCGCGGACCTGCGGGTCGACGCGGTCGTGTCCGTGGACATCACCGCCGCGATGCCGCGGCCGAAGCGGCTGGCCCTGCGCCTGCCGCTGCCGGACGCACGCGCCTCCCGCGCGCAGCTCACCGGCCCCGCCCCGGGCACGATCCCCTGGCGGGAGTTGCTGGCCTCCGCCCCGATCGCCGCGGAGCACCCGCGGCCCGCCGCGCACGACCTCGCGCTGCTGCAGTACACCTCCGGCACCACCGGGCTGCCCAAGGGGGCGATGCTCACGCACCGCAACCTCGAGTCCAACGCCCTCATGGGCCGGCACTGGCTCGGCTCCGGCGAGCGCGAGGTGGTGCACGGCGTGCTGCCGCTCTTCCACGCCTTCGGCCTGACCCTGGGCGTGACGTTCGCGATGTCCCTCGGCGCGCGGCTCGTGCTCTTCCCGACCGTGCGCGCGGACCTGATCCTCGGGGCGATGAAGCGCGCCCGCCCCACGGTGCTGCCCGCGGTGCCGCCGGTGTACCAGAAGCTCCTCGACGCCGCACCGGAGCAGGGCGTGGACCTGCGCGGCATCCCGGTGGCCGTCTCCGGGGCCATGAGCCTGCCGGTCCCGCTCGTGGAGCAGTGGGAGCGGGCCACCGGGGGGATCCTGATCGAGGGCTACGGGCTGACCGAGTGCTCCCCGCTGGTGGCCTGCAACCCGCTCAACGACTCCCGCCGGGCGGGCTCCATCGGGATCCCGTTCCCGTCCACCGACATCCGGCTCGTCGACCCGGACACCCTCGAGGACGTCCCCCCGGAACACCCCGGGGAGCTCTGGGTGCGGGGCCCGCAGGTCTTCCAGGGGTACTGGAAGCGCCCCGACGAGACCGCCCGGACGCTCACGGAGGACGGGTGGCTGCGCACCGGCGACATCGTCACCGTCGACGAGGACGGGTTCCTGCAGGTGGTCGACCGGCTCAAGGAGGTCGTGATCACCGGAGGGTTCAACGTGGCCCCCAGCGAGGTCGAGGACACGCTGCGCCGGCACCGCGCCGTGGCGGACGCCGCGGTGGTGGGGCTCGCCGACCCCAGCGGCAGCGAGGTGGTCGTCGCCGCCGTGACCCTCGTGCCGGGCGCCGAGCTCGACGAGGCGGCCCTGCGCGAGCACTGCTGGGCGGGCCTGGCCCGCTACAAGGTCCCCCGGCGGATCGTGGCCGTGGAGGAGCTCCCGCGCACGATGCTCGGCAAGATCCAGCGCCGGGAGGTCCGCGAGCAGCTGCGGCGCACGGGCGTGCGGCTCTGAGCCCGGGCGCTCAGGGCAGGTCCGCCTCCGGGGCGACGTCCCGGTAGGGGACCCGCCGGATCGACCGGATCCGGCCCAGCTCGCCCCACTCGTCGCGCCCCAGCCGCGCGATCGGGCGCAGCGTCCGCACGACCGGGCCCCGCTCGTCCATGTCCTCCTCGTCCACGACCACGTGCGTGACCTCGCCGAGGACCAGGAAGCAGTTGCCCACGGGGATGGGGTCCGTGTGCAGCCGGCACTCGATGGCGGCGGGGGACTCGGCCACGCGGGGGACGGCCACGGTGAGCGAGGGCTCACGGGTCAGGCCCACGGCGTCGAACTCGCTGATCTCGGGAGGGTAGTCGGTGCTGGTCGCGTTGATCCGCTCGAACAGCCCCTCGGGCGCGAAGCTGACCACGAACTCCCCGGTCTGCCGGATGTTGCGGAGGCTGTCCTTCTCGCCGACCGAGACGAACTGGACGATCGTGGGGTTCTCCGAGGCCACCGTGAAGAACGAGTGCGGGGCCAGGTTGTCGACGCCTGCGGCCGAGCGGGAGCTGACCCACGCGATGGGGCGGGGGACCACGAGGGACTTGACCGCCCGGGCGAAGGAGCCGTGCCGGTCGGCGGTGATGTCGGTGCGCATGGCCCCATTGCACCACCTCGACGGGCCGCGGGCACAGGGCGCGGCCCCGCAACGCACGGCGGCAGCGGAGTCGATTAGGGGCCACGGATGTCCTAATGGAGCATTTTGGGTGTACTCTGTGGATCAATATGACGGGTGGCGGTCGACGACGACCCCTCCGACCGAGCGGAAGGGCCAGGTGCCACGATGGAGATCCGGCAGCTCAACTACTTCATCGCCGTGGCCGAGGAGCGCCACTTCGGCCGCGCCGCCAAGCGCCTGCACATGGCCCAGCCGCCGCTGTCCCAGCAGATCCGCCAGCTCGAGGAGCAGCTCGGCGTGCGGCTGCTGGACCGGACCACCCGGCGGGTGGACCTCACCGCCGCCGGCCAGGTGCTACTGGACCGGGGGCGGCGGATCATCAACGAGATCGAGGCCCTCAAGGCCGACGTCTACCAGGTGGGGCAGGGGGCCACGGGCGTGCTGCGGGTCGGCTTCTCCGGCTCGGCCACCTACGGGGTGATGCCGCGGGTCGTGCGCCGGGCGAAGGAGACGATGCCCGGGCTGTCCCTGGCGCTGCACGGCGAGATGCTGACCCCCGCCATGGAGGAGGGGCTACGGGAGCACACCCTCGACGCCGCCCTCCTGCGCCCGCCCGTGGCCTCTGCGGACGTCGAGTACCGGGTGGTCGCCCGCGAGCCGCTCGTGGTGGCGCTGCCCTCCTTCAGCGCCCTCGCCGTGGACCTGCCCGTGGCCGTGCACGAGCTGCAGGACCAGGAGTTCATCACCTACCCGCCCGACTCCGTGCTCTACCGCACCGCCGCGGACCTCTGCCGCCAGGCCGGCTTCCAGCCGCGGATCGCCCAGGTGGCGGGGGAGACGTCCACGCTGCTGTCCTTCGTGGCCGCCGGCGGCGGGGTGGCCGTGGTGCCCGCCGGGGTGCGCGCCTTCCAGCTCGAGGGCGTCGTCTACCGCGACATCGAGCACTCGCCGCAGATCGAGCTCGCCGTCGCGTGGCGGCGCGAGGACCGCTCCGCGCTCCTGCACAACTTCATCGACCTCGTCGTCGACGTCCAGGCCGCCCCCGGGTCCCCCGGCGGCACGCCCGTCCCGCCCGCCCAGGAAAGGCCCGCCCGCCCATGAAGATCGCGACCGTCGAGGCGATCCCCTACTCGATCCCCTACGTCCACCCGCTGCACTTCGCCTCGGGCGCCGTCCACGAGGCGGACCACGTGCTGGTGCGGATCACCACCGACGACGGGATCGTGGGCACCGCCGACACCCCGCCGCGGCCCTACACCTACGGCGAGACCCAGAAGTCGATCGTGGCCGTCGTCGAGGACCTCTTCGCCCCGCAGCTGGTGGGCCTGGACGTCCTCGACCGCGAGAAGGTCCAGGCCGTGCTGGCCCGCACCGTCCACAACCAGACCGCCAAGGGCGCCGTGGACATCGCCCTGTGGGACGTCATCGGCCAGTTCCTCGGGCAGCCGGTGACCAGGCTGCTGGGCGGGTTCACCGACTCCATGCGGGTCTCCCACATGCTGGGCTTCAAGCCGGCCCAGGAGTTGCTGGACCTCGCCCTTCAGTTCCGCGAGACCTACGGCATCACCACGTTCAAGCTCAAGACCGGCCGGCACCCGATCGGCCTCGACGTCGAGGCCGCGGCCGTGCTGCGCGAGGGCCTGGGCGAGGACGCCGAGCTCTACATGGACGCCAACCGCGGCTGGTCCGCCAACGAGGCCATGGAGGTGCTGCGCCGCACGGCCGACCTGGGCCTGCAGTTCCTCGAGGAGCCCGACGACGCCCGCGAGGTGCTCGGCCGCCGCCGCCTGGTGGAGCGCTCGACGATCCCCATCGCCGCCGACGAGTCCGCCCCGAACCTGGGGGAGGCCGCCAAGGAGATCCTCACCGGCGGCGCGAACCTGCTGGCGGTGAAGACCGCCCGCTCCGGCTTCACCGAGGCCGCGAAGATCGTGGGCATGGCCGAGGGCATGGGGGTGGACGTCTACGTGGGCAACCAGATCGACACCCAGGTCGGCACGATCGCCTCCGTGGTCTTCGGCGCGGCCCTGGCCCACACCTCGAAGCGGGCCGGGGAGCTGTCCAACTTCCTGGACATGTCCGACGACCTCCTCGCCGAGCCCGTGGTCATCGCCGACGGCCGGATCCGCGTGCCGGACGTGCCCGGGGTGGGCACCGCCGTGGACGAGGACAAGCTCACCCGCTACCGCACCGACCGGTAGACCCGGCCCGGGAACCCAGCACGAGATCTCAGCCCGAGAACCCATCCCGACGGAAGGACGCACCGTGAAGTACCTGGTCCACATGGACATCGACCTCCCCACCGACATGCCCGCCGAGGAGGCCGCGGAGATCAAGGCCACCGAGAAGGCCTACTCGCAGGAGCTGCAGCGCTCCGGGAAGTGGCCCGAGATCTGGCGCGTGGTGGGCGAGTACGCCAACTACTCGGTCTTCGACGTCGACTCCCACGACGAGCTCCACGACATCCTGCAGAACCTGCCGCTGTTCCCCTACATGGACATCACCGTGGTGCCCCTGGCCAAGCACCCCTCCGACGTGAAGTAGCACCGGCCCGCCCCGCGAGGTGGCGGACGACGGCGACCCGGCCACCGGCCGTCGCCGTCGTCCGCCACCTCGCGGTCGTCCCGGGACGGTCAGTCGGGGGTGCGGTAGCGGGCGGCGAGCTCGCTGCGGGAGCGGATCCCCAGCTTCCCGTAGATGCGCGTCAGGTGGTACTGGACGGTCTTCTCCGCGAGGAACAGGGCCCGCGCGGTCTCCTTGTTGGTGGCCCCACCCGAGACCAGCTCCGCCACCGCCTGCTCCTGGGCGGTGAGCTGCACGGCGGTGCGGCCCACGGCCGCGAGCACCGGGTCGGAGGGGTCCGGCAGGTTCCCGACGTCGAGACCGGTCGCCTTCAGCTCGCGGTCGCAGCGCTCCACGTACGTGGCGGCGCCCAGCGAGTCGTAGAGGTCCCGCGCGGTCCGCAGCACGGTGGACGCCAGGCGCCGCTTGCCCGCACGGCGCATGCTCTGCCCGAAGGCGAAGCTGATCCGGGCGCGCAGGTACGGGCGGTTGAGCCCGCGCAGGTGGCCCAGGGCCGCCTCGAAGTGCTCCCGCGCCGTGTCCGGGTCCCCCTGCGCGGCGAGGATCCGGCCCCGGGCCCAGGAGATGCGGGCGTCGTCGGAGGGGATCCGCCGCTCGCGGCGCACGCGCTCGAACGCGGTGAGGAACGCGTCCGCGTCCTCGAGCCGGTCGGTCATCACGAGGGCGTTGACGTAGGTGTCCTGCCACGGCCAGAAGGAGACCCGCTCGTCGGTCCACGGGTCGAGGTCCGTCAGCGGCTGCAGCACCCCCAGCGCGCTCTCGTAGTCCGCGCGGGCCTCGTGGAAGCGGGCCCGCGCGAGACTGGCCGGGACCTGCATGGCCCGGTAGGTGCCCGGCTGCACGGCGGCCTGGGAGACGTAGTGGCGGGCCCGGTCCCAGTCCCCGCGCATCGACCACAGCTCCGCGGCGGTCCAGTACAGGAGCGGGCGGATGAGCGGCATCTGCGAGGTCTCGAGGCGCACCGAGGCGCGGGAGACGGTGGCCGCCGCGGCGTCCCAGTCGCCCAGGACCAGCTGGGTGCGGGCCAGCCAGGCCTCCGCCCACAGGGAGATCCGCAGGGACCCGCCCCGGTACTCGGTGGGGGCGGCCGCCTGGAAGTTGACGAGCGCCGTCTCGACGTCGTCGGCGCGCAGCGCGAGCCACCCGGCGCCCATCTGTACGCGCTGCTTCTGGGCGTTCTCCGCCGCGTGCTCGAAGGCGCGCTCGTAGGAGGCCTCGGCCTCCCGCAGCCGCCCCTGGGCGAAGAGGCCCAGGCCGTAGATCGCCTCGGACTCGATGTGGGCGGGGGTGCCGGGGGCGGTGAGGGACATCGCGGTCTCCGCCCACCGGGTGATGACGGGTCCGTCCCAGGAGGCCACGCCGTGCAGCACGAAGCGCTGGGCGATCTGCGCGGCGGCCGCGGGGTCCCGCTGCCGGTTGCTCGTGCGCCAGGCCATCTCGAGCTGGGTCTGCGCGCTGCGGTTCTGCCCGGACACCGTGGAGAGGTAGCCGAGCACCGACGAGCGCAGCGGGGAGGACGGCATGGCGTCCACGGCGGCCGCCCACATGCCGGCCTGGGCGATGTCGCCCGAGCCGACCAGGGCGTCCACGGCCCGGAGCAGACGGTCGTTGCGGGCGCGCGTGTCCGCGGAGAGCCGGGACGCCGAGAACAGCGCCGTGGCGACGTCCTGCCAGGCGCCCACCATCGCCTGCCGCGCGGCGAAGGCCTCGAGCTCCACGGCCAGCGGCTCGTCGGGCCCCGGGGTGGCCGAGACGCGGTGGCCGAGCCGCTCGCCCTCCTCCTGCACCACGGTCGCGGACCGCCGGTGCAGCGCGATCCGCCGGCTCGGCACGATCAGCCCGTAGACGGCCTCCGCGGCGCCCGGCTCGAAGAACTGCACGACCGAGCGGGCCTGGTCCACGGAGAGGTCCAGCAGCCCGGCGCGGTGGCCCTCGTCGAGGGCGTCCATCAGGGCGTCCACCCCGCTGACGTGGGCCACCTCGGACAGGCCCGCGCTGCGCCCCAGCACGGAGACGGCCTCGGCCGTGCGGATCAGGCCGGGCGAGGCCCCGGTGAGGACGCTGTGCACGCGGGCGCGCACCCGGGAGCTCGCCGGCAGGTCCGCGAACCAGGAGTGCCAGGTGTCCTCGGGCAGCTCGCGCAGCAGCTCGAGCACCTGCTGGGGGAGCCCGCCGGTGTGCCGGACGAGCCGGTGCGCGGCGGTCGCGCCGAGGTCGAGGCCGAAGAACTGCCGGGCCGCGGCCCGGACCTCCTCCGCCCCGAGGGGCTCGAGGGGGAGGCGCTGGACCTGGTGGCCGGTGAGGAAGTCGAGCACCCCGGCCGGGACGTGCCACGCCTGCGCCGGGTCGAGGGTCAGCACGAACATGACGCGCTTGCCGTGCAGCCGGCGCATCACGAACACCAGGATCCGCAGGGTCTGCTCGTCCAGCCGGTGGGCGTCGTCGACGGTGACCACCACGCTGCCGCGGGTCTGCAGGCTCTCGAGGTGGGTGCTCAGGGTGGCGGCGTAGTTCACGGCCTGCGCGGGGCTCAGCTCCGCGACCGGGGCCGAGGGCGGCGCGGGCTCGCCGTCGAAGCCCCGGGAGGAGCGCAGGGGCGTGGCGAGCATGAGCTGGCTGTACCCGGCCAGGGCGAGCTGGGACTCCCACTCGTCGCCGGTGGCGCTGAGCACGCGGACGCCGCGCGCGGCGGAGCGGCAGTGGTCGAGGAACAGCTCGAGCAGGGCCGTCTTGCCCGAGCCCAGCGGACCCTCGAGCACCACGGTGCGGACGTGGCCCTTGCGCACGGTCCGCAGGACCTCGAGGAGCTCCTCGAGCGCGGCCGCCCGCCCGACCAGCGGGAGCTCCTCGCCGGGTTCTCCGTGCTGCAGGCCCGCCGTCATGGCCGCGAGTCTACCCGTGGAGGGGGCGCGGCCACGGCGGCGGGCGTCCGCCCGGAGGCGGCTCAGCCGAGGTCCCCGCCGGCGACCGGCAGGACGCTGCCGGTGACGTAGGAGGCCTCGTCGGAGGCGAGGAACACGATGGGCGCGGCCTGCTCGTCGAGCGTGCCGTAGCGCTTCACGAACGAGGAGTCCACGGTCTGGTCGACGATCACCTGGTACCAGGCCCGCTCCTGGGCGCTCTCGGCCTCGGGGCCGCGCTTGACCCTGCGGGGCGGGGCCTCCGTGCCGCCGGGGGCGGTGGCGACCACGCGGATCCCGCGGCCGGCGACCTCCATGGCCAGGGACTGGGTCAGCGCGTTCACCCCGCCCTTCGCCGCGGCGTAGGGCACCCGGTGCATGCCGCGGGTGGCCACCGAGGAGACGTTGACGATCGTGCCCGAGCCCTGCTCGAGCATGGCCGGGAGCACCGCGCGGCAGGACCACAGGGTGGGGAAGAGCGAGCGGCGGATCTCCTTCTCGATCTTCTCCTCGTCGTACTCCTCGTAGGGGCGGGCCCAGATGGTGCCGCCCACGTTGTTGACGAGCACGTCCACCCGGCCGTGGGCCGCGAGCGCGGCCTCGACGGCCTGCTGGGCCCCGGCCCAGGTCTCGAGGTCGGCGGTCACGGACGTGGCGGCACCGCCCGAGCCCGAGGCCTCGGCGGCGCGGACGATGCCCTGCGCCACGTCGTGCACCAGCTCGGCGCGGTCCACGAGGACGACGGCGCCGCCCTCGGCGCCGATCCGCTCGGCCACCTTCTGCCCGATGCCCTGCGCGGCGCCGGTCACGACCGCCACCCTGCCGGCGAAGCGGCCCGGGGTGAGGAACTGTCCCGCGTACGGTGCGCCCATCAGCGGCCGGCCTCCTTGGCGTCGATCGCCGTGGACATGGTCTGCTTGGCGTCGCGGGCGTGGGCCATGATGACCTCGCGGGCGCGCTCCTTGTCGTTGCGCTCGAAGGCCTCGACGACGTCCAGGTGGTCCTGGGCGACCCGGGCGAAGATCTCCGTGCCCCGCTCGAAGGTCGCGGCCATCTGCTCGCGCACGTCGAGCCGGCGGTAGGACTCCAGCAGCGTGGGGTTGTCGCAGACCATGAAGAGGTACTCGTGGTACTCCTCGTTGGTCCGCACGTACTCCTCGGGGTCCTGCACGGTGCCCGCGCCCACGGAGCGCGTGGTGGCCTCGGCGAGGCGCCGGAACTGCTCCAGCTGCTCCTCGGTCAGCCGGCCCATCACGAGCTCGGTGACGGCGAGCTCGAGGCCCATGCGGGCGTCGAGGTGGGCGAAGCTGTCCTCCTTGCGGAACTCCAGCCGGCCGGTCTCCAGCGAGGAGAGCGCCTCGGAGCGGGTCATGGTGTCCCCCTCGGCGGCGATCGTCTCGGGGGAGGGCGGCGCACCGGTCTCGGCGTCGCCGCCCGTGGTCTCCTTCGGGGCGAAGCGCTCGAAGTAGAAGTTGGCGGGCTCGATCCCCTCGCGGTCCAGCCACGCGGAGACGGCGTTGACCATGGGGGGCGGGCCGCACAGGTAGATGTCGACGTCGCCGTCGTTGAGGTGGGCCGGCTCGATGATCTGGGTGACGTAGCCGGTGTGGGGGGCGGAGGTGCCCTCCTCCGAGGCGATGTGGTCCCAGGTGAAGTCCGGCAGCTTCGCCTCGTAGGCGCGGAGCCGGTCCAGGCCCACGATGTCGGCCTCGCGGGTCACGCCGTAGATGAGGTGCACGGGGGTGCTGGGCGGGTTCTCGGCGAGCTTCTCGAGGATCGACAGGAGCGGGGCCAGGCCGGTGCCCCCGGCGAGCAGCAGCAGGGGGCGCTTGGGCTCGCGCAGGAAGAACGAGCCGTAGGGGCCGCTGAACTCGACGGTGTCGCCGACCTGGGCGCGGTCGCGCAGGTACTCGGACATCGCGCCCTGCGGGGTGATGCGGACCATGAAGGCCGCGCCCTCCACCTCGGGGCCGCTGCTGAAGGAGTAGGAGCGCTCGGCGTCGGTGCCGGGCACCTTGATGTTGACGTACTGGCCGGGCAGGAACGCGAGGTCCTCCCGCTTCTCGACGTCGAGGGTGAAGGAGATCGTCGTCTCGGAGTGCTTGTCCAGCTCCTGGAGCGTGGAGGTGTACGTGGCCGCGGAGGTCTTCGCGGACTCGGCGGTCGCCGGGATCTGGATGGCCATGTCGGACTCGGGGACGGCCTGGCAGGTCAGCAGGTAGCCCTTCTCGAGCTCCTCCTCGGTCATGGCGTCGTCGATGAAGTCCCCGGGGTCGAAGGAGCCGGAGTCGCAGAAGGCCTTGCAGGTGCCGCAGGCGCCGTCCCGGCAGTCCGCGGGAATGTTGATGCGCGCCTTGTAGGCGGCGTCGAGGACGGTCTCGTAGTCGCCGACCTTGACGACCTTCGTGACGCCGTCCTCGAAGCTGAGGGCTACCTGGTGGCCCATGATTTCCTCCTGGGTGGGGGGCCGCGTCGTCGCGGCCCGTGGGAAGTGCGGGGGGTGCTCGGTGAGCACGGAGTGCGGACGGTCCGTCGTGGCCGGCCCCGGCGCGGGACCGGCCACGGCCGGCGTCAGATCATGTAGACGTCCACGACGTGGTGGATGTAGTCGTTCTTCAGGACGACCTTCTTCTTCAGGATCAGCGGCTCGTCGCCCGAGAGGTCGATCGTGTAGAAGCTGGTGCCGAAGTACGTGTCCGTCGTGTTGTAGCGGAAGTACAGCGTGAACCAGTTGAAGCGGACCTGCACCCGGTCGCCGTCGTGCTCGAGGACCTCCACGTCGGTGATGTTGTGCCCGGTGCGGGGGTCCGGCAGGGACGTGGCGGAGGAGCGGTCCGTCTTGATGCGGAACACGCGGTCCTCGATGCCGCCGCGGTTGTCGTAGTAGATCAGGGAGATCTCGTTCTGGGGGTCCTCGGTCAGCCGGTCGTCGTCGTCCCAGGACGGCATCCAGAACTCGGAGTCCGGGTGGTAGCACTCGAGCCACTCGTCGAACTGCCGGTCGTCCAGCAGGCGTGCCTCCTTGTAGAGGAACGCGCGCACGGTCTCGAGGGTCGCGATCTCCTCGGCGGTCTTCAGCGCCGCCAGGGGGTTCAGCAGGTTGGTCATGGTGTTCTGCACTCTTTCTGTGGTTCGGGGGAGTCCGGGTCAGGCGGTCACGGGGGCGGACTGCGCGGCGGCGCGCTCCTCCGCGGCCAGACCCTTGTCCATGACGTCCTTCCAGAAGCCGTGCTGGACGGGGTACAGGCCCTCGTCCTCGGTGCGCACACCGGAGGCGATGACCTTGGTCATGCCGAGGGCCTGGGCCTGCTCGTCCGGGCCCTGGATCTCGTGCGCGGCGCCGCGGGACATGTCGTTCCACGGGGCGGAGGTGGCCCAGTAGGTCTTGTTGCAGGAGCGGAACTCCTCGAGGTCGTCCGGGGTCGCCATGCCCGTCGCGTTGAAGAAGTCCTCGTACTGGCGGATGCGCTTGGAGCGGTTCTCCTGGGACTCGCCCCTGGGGGCGATGCAGTAGATGGTGACCTCGGTCTGGTCCGCGGAGATCGGCCGGAAGTGGCGGATCTGCGAGGAGAACTGGTCCATGATGTACACGTTCGGGTACAGGCACAGGTTGCGCGAGATGTTGATCATGAAGTTCGCCATCTCCTCGCCGTACTTGTCGACGAGCTCCTCGCGGCGGTCCCACAGCGGGCGGTCCTGCGGGTTGGTCCACTCCTGCCACAGCAGCAGGTGGCCGTGCTCGTAGGAGTAGAACCCGCCCTTGACCTTGCCCCACTTGCCGGCGTCCATGGCCTTGGTCTTGTTGGCGGAGTCGCCGGCGGTGCGGCGGGCCGTGGTCGCGGCGTAGTTCCAGTGCACCGAGGTCACGTGGTAGCCGTCGGCGCCGTTCTCCGCCTGGACCTTCCAGTTGCCGTCGTAGGTGTAGGTCGAGGCGCCGCGCAGCACCTCGAGGCCCTCGGGGGACTGGTCCACGATCGAGTCGATCACCGTGGTGGCGTCGCCGAGGTGCTCCTCGAGGGGCAGCACGTCCGGGTTGAGGGAGCCGAACAGGAAGCCGCGGTAGGAGTCGAAGCGGGCGACCTTGGTCAGGTCGTGCGAGCCCTCCTTGTTGAAGTTCTCCGGGTAGCCGCCGTTGCGGCCGTCCTTGACCTTGAGCAGCTCGCCGGAGTTCTTGAACGTCCACCCGTGGAAGGGGCAGGTGAAGGTGGTGCGGTTGTCCGTCTTGCGCCGGCAGAGCATCGCACCGCGGTGGGAGCACGCGTTGACGATGCAGTTCAGCTTCTCCTCCTTGTCACGGGTGATGACCACCGGGGTGCGGCCGATGTAGGTGGTGAAGTAGTCGCCCACGTTGGGGATCTGCGACTCGTGGGCCAGGTACACCCAGTTGCCCTCGAAGATGTACTTCATCTCCAGCTCGAAGATCTCCTGGTCGGTGAAGATCTCCCGCTTGGCCCGGATGAGCCCGTTCTCGCGGTCGTCCACCACGGCGTCGGAGAGGACCTCGCGGACGTGGGTCAGGTTCTCGGTCATGACGTGCTCCTTCTGGTCGGGCTGCCTGGTCGGGCTGCCTGCTCGGGATGTCTGGGCGGGACGTCTGCTCGGGACGTGCGGGCCGAAGTCTGCGACCGGCTCCTGCCGGACGGTACGGAGCCAGTCTGGTGCGCCGTGACTCCGCTCACATCAGGCAAACCCCTAGGACTAACCCAGGGGGTGTTTATGCCGTATTGGGTGCAGAAAAGACGCCTAATTGATATTTGTCGCGTCCTGATCGCGCCCCTAGGCTGGTGGAGACGTCGACGTGTCCGGTGTCACAGCCGGAGGGCCCGAGCCGGCGGCCGTGAGCCGCGCCGGGAGCGGCGGGCACGAGGGGCGTCCCTGATCACCGTTCAACGAGGAATGTGGAGCACACCATGACGGAGACCCACGCGGCAACGCGCAAGGAGAACGAGGGCACCGCGGTCGAGGCCGGGTCCAAGGCGACCGAGCGGTTCACCGCCTCGGGCAAGCTGGCGAAGCTGGACGTGCCGAAGGAGCGGGTGTCCCTGCTGGCCGGTGCGGCGATCAAGGCGATCAACGACATCGCGGTCGAGCACCAGGTCACCTACGAGGAGTACAACGCGCTGAAGGCGTGGCTGATCAAGGTCGGCACCGACGGGGAGTGGCCGCTGTTCCTGGACGTTTGGCTGGAGCACACCATCGAGGACGTCAACTCCCAGGAGCGCCCCGGCGCCGTCGGCACCATCGAGGGCCCCTACTACGTGCCGGACTCCCCGGTGCTGCCCACTCCCGCGACCCTGCAGATGCGCGAGGACGAGCCCGGCACCCCGCTGCTGTTCAAGGGCCGGTTCACCGACACCGACGGCAACCCGCTGCAGGGCGCCCAGGTGGAGATCTGGCACGCCGACGCCAACGGCTTCTACTCCCAGTACGCCCCGGAGCTGCCCGAGTGGCTCTTCCGCGGCACGGTGAAGGCCGACGAGAACGGGTACTTCGAGATCAACACCAAGCGCCCGGCCCCGTACCAGATCCCCACCGACGGGGCCTGCGGGCAGCTCATCGGTGCGGCCGGCTGGCACGCCTGGCGCCCGGCGCACATCCACATCAAGGTCTCGGCCCCGGGCCACCAGCTGGTCACCCAGCAGCTGTACTTCCCCGGCGACCCGCACAACGCGGACGACATCGCCTCGGCGGTCAAGCCCGAGCTGATGCTGGACCCGAAGCCGCGCACCGACGGCGGCGCGGGCGAAGAGGTCGTCTACGACTACGTCCTCGCCAAGGAGGGCCAGACCAAGTAGGACGCCGGCCGCGGGCGCACCGCCCGCGGCGCACAGGAGCACCCCCGCAGGCCTCGGCCCGCGGGGGTGCTCCTGTGTCCCGACCGGGCCGTCCGGCCACGGCGCCGAGCGCGCCCGAAGTCGCCTCCCGGGCCGCCGCGGCCGTCGAGGACACAAAACGCACAGGCGGCTTGCTCATGCAGATCACTGGGTCTAAGGTAAATCTGTCGTCGGCGATGGCCCGGAGGTGATCCCCCCATCTGCCTCCGGATGGTTCCTGCCGGCGACTGGTGTCCCATTCCCCCGATCGGGATGCCTGACAGGCCCTGCCGATCCCCCCATGCGGCAGGGCCTGTCCCCTGCGCGGGGCGGTTCCGGGCCGCGGACGGCCTCGGCCGGTGGGCGGCTCAGGCGCCCGGCGTCAGCACAGCCCCAGCTCCTCGAGCCGGGGGAGCACCTTGCCGGAGACGGAGAGCAGCGCGTCCATCTCCTCCCGGGTCAGGTGGTCGATCAGCGCCGCCCGCACGAGCTCCAGGTGGCCGGGGGCGGAGGCCTCGATGGCACGCCGCCCCTCCGGGGTGATCCGCACGTCGAGGCCGCGGGCGTCGCTGTCGCACGGCAGCCGTTCGAGCAGCCCGCGCCGGGCCATGCGGGAGAGCAGGTGGGAGAGGCGGCTGCGCTCCCAGCCGAGCTCGTGGAGCAGGTCGCGGGAGCGGATCACGCCGGTGCTGCTCTCGGACAGCTGGACGAGGACCTCGTACTCCGAGCCGGACAGCGCGCTGTCCCGGGACAGCTGGCGGTCCACCGCGGTCTGCATGCCGCGGCTCAGGGCCAGGAAGCCGCGCCAGACGCGCTGCTCCTCGTCGGACAGCCAGTTGACCTCATCGGTCTCCGGGTGGCTCATGCGGCGGTCCTCTCGTGGCGCGGGAAAACCCCCACTATAAATTGACGTGTCAACAAATGTCAACCGCCGACAGGGTCCTCCGGTGGGTCCGGGCGGTCGCCGGCGTCGCGGCCGTACCGTGCCGGGCGGCGGTGGATCCACTCCGAGTCGTAGAGGTCGCCGGGCCCGCGCGCGGGCCGCCGGAGCCGCTCGGCGTAGCCGGTGGGGCGCAGCGGAGAGTCGTCGTCGTCGACCGGGGTGAACGAGGCCATGGCGACGAGTCCGAAGCCCAGGCCGGCCGCGACGACCAGCGTCATCCCCGAGACGACCAGGACGCTGACGTACTCGTCGGCCAGGTGCGCACCCGTGGTGCCCGCCAGCAGCGGCTGGACAGCGAACGCCCCGGCGAGGGGCAGGAGGCCCAGCAGCAGCAGGGCGGCGGGGACGAGCCACAGCTTCGAGCGGCTCCGCAGCGGGGGCACCGAGGCGTCCCGGAGGGCCGGGTGCAGCTGGGCCTGGACGACGACGAAGCCCGCGAGCCCGGGCAGCCCGAGCAGCGCTCCGACCGCCCACCCCCACACATGGCCCAGGGCGGCGAGTCCGCCGCCGAGCAGGAGGCCCAGCAGGATGAGGGTGAAGGAGAGCCCGCGCGCCATCCGCCGGGCGGCCCGGGGCGAGGTCGCAGGCCCGCGGGCCGCCCGGGGCGCGGTCCGGGGCGGGACGTGCTGCGGGGGAAGGCGCTGGCCGTACTCGGGCTCGTTGCCGTGGGTGCTCATGGGCGGGCTGTTTCCGTGGTGTGAGGGTGCCGGACGCCTCCACTGTAGACCTCGCCTCCGACGGGAGCTCCCGCTGGCGCCCTCTCTGTGATTGACATATCATCAAAACCGAGGGGCGGGAGGTGCGGCCGTCCCGCCGCCGACCGTCGTCCCGGCCGGTGGCGCCCCGTCCCGCCGCACCGCGAGGAGCCACCATGTCACAGCGCAGCACCCAGCGGTCCGAGCACAGCACCGCCGGCGCCTACGTGCATCCCGGCGAGGAGTTCACCCGGGACACCGCCTACATCGAGGACCGTATCGTCCGCGACCCGGCGCGCGCCGACGTGCCCGAGGGGGCGCGGGCCTGGCCCGTCGAAGCCGGCCGCTACCGGCTCGTCGCCGCGCGGGCCTGCCCCTGGGCCAACCGCACCCTCATCGTGCGACGGCTCCTGGGGCTCGAGGACGCCCTCTCCGTGGGGCTGCCCGGTCCCGTCCACGACGTCCGGTCGTGGACCTTCGACCTCGACGCGGACGGCAGGGACCCGGTGCTGGGCATCGAGCGGCTCCAGGAGGCGTACTTCGCCCGCTACCCCGACTACCCGCGGGGCATCACCGTGCCGGCGGTCGTGGAGATCGCGAGCGGCCAGGTGGTGACCAACGACTTCCCGCAGATCACGGAGGACCTCGCCAAGGAGTGGGGCGCCTTCCACCGCGAGGGCGCCCCCGACCTCTGGCCGGCCGATCTCGAGGACGAGATGCGCGAGGTCATGCAGCGGGTCTACACCGAGGTCAACAACGGGGTCTACCGGTGCGGCTTCGCCGGCTCCCAGCGCGCCCACGAGAAGGCCTACGAGCGGCTGTGGGTCGCCATGGACTGGCTCGAGGACCGCCTCTCGACCCGCCGCTACCTCATGGGGGAGCACATCACCGAGGCGGACGTGCGGCTGTTCACCACCCTGGTGCGCTTCGACCCGGTCTACCACTCGCACTTCAAGTGCTCGCGCAACAAGCTCACCGAGATGCCCCACCTGTGGGGCTACGCCCGGGACCTCTTCCAGACGCCGGGCTTCGGCGACACCGTGGACTTCGAGCAGATCAAGCAGCACTACTTCGTGGTCCACGAGGACATCAACCCGAACCAGATCGTGCCCGTGGGCCCGGACCTGGCCAACTGGGTGTCCGCGCACGGCCGGGAGGCCCTCGGCGGCTCGCCCTTCGGGGCGGGGACCGCGCCGGGCCCCGTCCGGCCGGAGGAGCGGGTTGACGGACGTCACACGCCCCTGACCGTCTGAGCGTTCCGCCGGATCGGCGCGCGGCCTAGACTGGACAGCTCCTACGGCCCGGGCCCGTTCACGGGGACGGGTGCCCAGGGGTCTCCCGTCCCCGCTGACCTCATCCCGGAAAGGACCCTCACGTGGCCCCCTACCGCAACCAGCGCGCCGCCGCGCTGCCCGCCCGCCTGTCCCGCTCCTGGCTGCTCACCTCGGCCGCCGACCCGTCCGTCTTCCCCGCGGCCCTCGCCTCCGAGGCGGACTCCGTGGTCTTCGACATCGAGGACGCCATTCCCGCCGAGGGCAAGGACCAGGCCCGGCAGAACGTCGTCGAGGCCTTCGAGGCCGGGGCGAGCGCGTGGGTGCGGATCAACGACATCACCACGCCGTACTGGGAGCAGGACCTCGCCGCGCTCAGCCGGGTCGGCCACCTGCGCGGGATCATGCTGGCCAAGACGGAGCACCCCGACCACATCACCAAGACGGCCATGATGGCCCCGGCCGGCACCCCCGTGGTGGCGCTCATCGAGTCGGCGGTGGGGATCATGAACGCCAACGACATCGCCCGCGCCCCGGGCGTGTTCCGGCTCGCCTTCGGGGTCGGCGACTTCCGCCGGGACACCGGCGTCAGCGCGGACCCCCTGGCGCTCGCGTTCGCGCGCTCGAGCCTCGTGGTGGCCTCCCGGGTGGGGGAGCTGCCCGGTCCCATCGACGGGCCGACCCTGGGCGCCTCCGAGGAGGGCCTCGCCGAGGCGTGCGCCGTGACACAGTCCATGGGCATGACCGGCAAGCTGTGCCTGGACCCGCAGCAGACCGACGGGATCAACCGCCACCTCGCTCCGAGCGAGCAGGAGATCACCTGGGCCCGCGAGCTCATCACGCAGCACGACTCCGGGCACGTGGTGGGCGACGGCAGCTATCTGCCCCGCCTGGCCCGGGCCCGCAAGGTCTCCGAGCTGGCGCAGACCTACGGTCTCTGGAACCGCTGAGCGCTCCGGGCGCCCGGCTCAGCCCAGCCAGCGGGTCATGAGCTCCCGGAACACGGGGTCCGTCAGCGTCGCGGCCCGGTGGTGGGCGGGCACGGGGTCCCCGTCCGGGACGGACGGCACGGCCACGACCACCAGTCCCGCCGCCACGGCCGAGGTCGCGCCCACCACGGAGTCCTCCACGGCCAGGGCCTCACCCGGGGCGAAGCCCAGCCGCCGCACCGCCTCGGTGTAGATGTCCGGGGCCGGCTTGCCGCGCGGCACGTCCTCGGAGGAGACCCAGGTGCTGAGGTGGGGGGCGAAGCCGGCCTCCTCCAGCTTCACGCCGAGGATCGTGCTCGTGGAGTTGCTGGCCACGGCCACGGGCAGCCGCTCGGCGAACGCGCGCACCGTCTCGAGCGCGCCCGGCAGGGGCACGATGTGCCCGGTCAGCGTCTCCTCCTCGGTGCGCAGCACGTCTGCGTGGACCGCGGCGCGGTCGGCCCGGGCGGCCTCGGCGATCGCCGTGGCGACGTCCGCCGCGGACCAGCCCATCATCCGGCGCTCCATGGCCTCGGTGAACTCGAGCCCGTAGCGCTCCGAGACGGCGCGCTGGACCCGGGCCCAGTTCGCCTCCGTGTCCATGAGGATGCCGTCGCAGTCGAAGACCACGCACGCCGGGGCCCACCCGGGGGCGGGCGCCGGCAGCTCGGGGGAGGACGTGGGCGGCGACGGCGTGGGGGCGGGGAAGGACGTCATGCTCCCATGGTGCCCCACCGGGCGCCGTCCGGGGCGGGGGTGTGAGCAGGACAACGCCCGGGAGGACGCCCGGAATAAGCACCCCGGCCGGGGGTGTTGCCGCCACCGAACCCCTTCGTGCCATCCCCGACGGAAGAAGCCCCGCCCTTGCCCGCCACGCCCCGCGTCCCGCTGTCCGCCCTCGACCTCGTGCCCCTCTCGGAGGGCCGCTCCACCGCGGACGCCCTCCGCGAGGCGCTGGACCTCGCCCGCCGGCTCGACACCTCCGGCTACCGGCGCCTGTGGTACGCCGAGCACCACAACACGGAGGCGTTCGCGTCCTCCGCCACGGCGGTGCTCGTCGGGCAGGCGCTCGCCGCCACGGAGCGCCTCAGCGTGGGCTCCGGCGGGATCATGCTGCCCAACCACGTGCCGCTGACCGTGGCCGAGGCCTTCGGCACGCTCGCCAACCTCTACCCCGGCCGCGTGGAGCTGGGCCTGGGCCGGGCGCCCGGCACCGACATGCGCACCGCCCTGGAGCTGCGGCGGGGCCACGCCGGCCACGACACCTTCGAGGCCGACGTACGCCGTCTGGTGCGGCTGTTCGGCGGGCAGGAGCAGGAGGTCGTCCGGGCGCCCGTGGCCCGGCACACTGACGTTCCCCTGTGGATCCTCGGCTCGTCGACGGGCGGCGCTGAGGTCGCCGCCCGGCTCGGCCTGCCCTACGCGTTCGCCTCCCACTTCGCCCCGGCCAGGATCATGGACGCCATCGCCCTGTACCGGCAGCGCTTCGACGCGCAGGCCCCGACCGCCACGGTCGAGCGCCCGCACGTGATGGTCGCGGCGAACATCCTCGCCGCCGACACCGACGAGGAGGCGCGACGCCAGTTCAGCACCCACCAGCTGCTGGTGCGCGGGATCGCCCGCAACGACCGCCGGCCGCTCCAGCCGCCCGTCGAGCGCGTGGAGCTCACCGCGGCGGAGGCGGGCATGGTGCAGGAGCACCTCGCCGTCTCGGCGGTCGGCACGCCCGAGCGGGTGGTCGCCGATCTCGAGCAGATCGTCGAGCTCACCCGGGCCGACGAGCTGATGCTCAACAGCTACGCCCACGACCCCGAGGTGCGCGCCCGGTCCTACGAGCTCGTCGCCCACGCCTGGTGAGCGCACCGTCCCGGCGCCGGCCGTCCCGCCGGCCGCACGCCCCCGGACCCCACGACCACCGCCCGGCGACCCCCGCCGGGCGTCATCCGCACCACGACAGGAGCACCCCATGACCACCGTCCCCGCCCTCGAGGCCGTCTCCGCCGACTCGGGCTTCCGCCGCACCACGATCGAGCGTCGCCCGGTCGGCCCGGGCGACGTCGAGATCGACATCCACTTTGCCGGCATCTGCCACTCCGACATCCACGTCGCGCGCGACGAGTGGGGCGGCACGCACTACCCCGTCACCCCGGGGCACGAGATCGTCGGCCGCGTCCGCGCGGTCGGGGAGTCCGTGACCGGCTTCGCCCCCGGCGACACGGTGGGCGTCGGCTGCTTCGTCGACTCCTGCGGCCGCTGCGAGTACTGCACCGGCGGCCAGGAGCAGTTCTGCACGGAGGGCGTGACTGCCACCTACAACACGCCCCAGGCCGATGGGACCCCCACCCGGGGCGGCTACAGCGGCGGGATCGTGGTCGACGAGCGGTTCGTCCTGCGCGTCCCCGAGGCGCTCGACCCCGCCCGGGCCGCCCCGCTGCTGTGCGCCGGGATCACCACGTACGCCCCGTTCAGGCGCTGGGGCGCCGGACCGGGCCGGCGGGTGGCCGTCCTGGGCATGGGCGGGCTCGGCCACGTCGCCGTGAAGATCGCCGCCGCCATGGGCGCCGAGGTCACCGTCCTGAGCCAGAGCCTGTCCAAGCAGGAGGACGGCCTGGCCTTCGGCGCGACCGACTACTGGGCCACGAAGGACCCCGAGACCTTCGAGCGCAACAAGGGCCGCTTCGACCTGATCCTCAACACCGTCTCCGCGGACCTGCCCGTCGAGCAGTACCTGTCCCTGCTGCGGGTCGACGGCGTGCTGTGCTCCGTGGGGCTGCCCACCGAGCCGTACAGCGTCCGCCCGGGCGCCCTGATCGGCCCCCAGCGCGTGCTCACCGGGTCGATGGTCGGCGGGATCCCGCAGACGCAGGAGATGCTGGACTTCTGCGCCGAGCACGGCGTGGAGGCCGAGATCGAGCTGATCGGCGCCGACGACGTCGACGCCGCCTACGACCGGGTGGTCGCCTCGGACGTGCGGTACCGCTTCGTCGTCGACGTCGCCCGCACCCTGGCGTAGCCGCCCGGATCATCAGCAGCCTGCGGCTCCGGCCGCGCCGGTGGTTAGAGTGGGGTCCATGGCCCACACCACCACCACCGACGGCGCGCTGCGCCGGCTCGCCGAGGCCTACCGGGTCTCCACGACCTACTCCGGGTTCGACGGACAGGAGCGGGAGGTCCCGGAGCCGACGCTGCGCGCCGTGCTCGACGCGCTGGGCGCGGACGCCGGGGACGACGCCGCGATCGAGGCGTGCCTCGCCCAGCGGGAGCTGGCGCCCTGGCGGCGGGTCCTGCCGCCCGTGGTCGTCGCCGTCGCGGGGGAGCGCACCCGCTTCGCCGTGCACGTCCCGCACGGCTCCACCGTCCGCGTGACCCTCGTGGCGGAGGGCGGCGCCCGGACCACCGCCCCCCAGGTCGACAACTGGCGCTCCCCGCGGGACGTGGACGGCGTCCTCACCGGCCAGGCCACCTTCGAGGTGCCCGAGGGCCTCGCCGTGGGCTGGTACGAGGTCCGCGCCGAGTGCCCCGAGGTCGACGGCGGACGCGCGGTCACGACGCCGCTGGCCGTGACCCCGCGGCACCTCGCCAGCACCGACCGGCTGCACGGCCGGCACCGCTGGGGCTACATGGCGCAGATCTACTCGGTGACCTCCGGGCGCTCGTGGGGCGTGGGCGACGCCTCGGACCTCGCGAGCCTCGCCGCGATCTCGGGCGAGCAGGGGGCGGACTACCTGCTGGTCAACCCGCTGCACGCCGCCGAGCCCGCACCGCCGGTGGAGCCCTCGCCGTACCTGCCGACCAGCCGCCGCTTCTTCAACCCCCTCTACCTGCGCATCGCCGAGGTCCCCGAGTACGCCTACCTGCGCCCGGGCGACCTCGAGGTGGTCAACACGCTGGCCGCCATCCAGCGCAAGGACAACCTCGACACCAGCACCATCGACCGGGACCGGGCGTACGCGGCCAAGCTGAAGAGCCTCGAGCTGCTGTTCACCGTCCGCCGCTCCCCGCACCGCCAGCAGCAGCTGCGCCGCTTCGTGGCCGAGGGCGGGCAGGGCCTGCAGGACTTCGGCCTGTGGTGCGCGCTGCGGGAGGAGCTCGGCGAGGACGCCCCCGAGTGGGACGACGCCGCGGCGCGCCCCGACGCCCCGTACGCGGTGGAGGCGCGGACCCGGCTGTCCGACCGGATCGACTTCCACGTGTGGATGCAGTGGCTGCTGGACGAGCAGCTCGAGGCCGCCCAGCGCGCGGCGCACCTGGCCGGGATGGACATCGGTGTGATCCACGACCTCGCCGTGGGCGTGCACAAGCAGGGCGCCGACGCGTGGACGCTCCAGGACGTGCTGGCCCTGGGCGTCAGCGTGGGCGCGCCCGCGGACATGTACAACCAGAAGGGCCAGAACTGGTCCCAGCCCCCGTGGCACCCGGAGCGCCTGGCCGAGGCCGGCTACCTGCCCTGGCGGGACATGCTGCGCACGATCTTCCGGCACGCCGGCGGCATCCGGGTGGACCACGTCCTGGGCCTGTTCCGGCTGTGGTGGATCCCGGACGGCCAGGAGGCCTCGGAGGGCGCCTACGTCTACTACGACCACGAGGCGATGGTCGGCATCCTCGCGCTCGAGGCGGAGCTCGCCGGGGCGGTGGTGGTCGGGGAGGACCTGGGCACCCTCGAGCCGTGGGTGCGGGAGTACCTCGCGGAGCGCGGCGTGCTGGGCACCTCGATCCTGTGGTTCGAGGTGGACGGCGACGAGCCGCTCCCCCCGGCGCAGTACCGGGAGCTGAGCATGGCCTCGGTCAGCACCCACGACTTCCCGCCCACGGCGGGCTTCCTGGAGGGCGTGCAGGTGGACGTGCGCCAGGAGCTGGGCCTGCTGGCCCGGCCCGTGGAGGAGGAGCGGGCCGAGGCCCGCCGGCAGCTCGACACGTTCTTCGCGGCCGTCGCCGCGGACGGGCTGCTCCCCGACGGGGACGCCACGGACGAGCAGGGCCTGGTCGAGGCGCTGCACCGCTACCTCGCCCAGTCCCCGGCGCTGCTGTTCAACGTCTCCCTCGTGGACGCCGTCGGCGAGCGCCGGATGCAGAACCAGCCGGGCACGGGGGACGAGTACCCGAACTGGCGCGTGCCCCTGGCCGACTCCGCGGGCAACCCGGTGCTGATCGAGCAGCTGCCGGACAACGCGCGGGCGAACTCCCTGGTGCGCGCCGTCAACGAGGCGCTCGGCAACCGCTCCCGCCTCCGGTCCGTGGGGGAGCCGGGGCAGCCCGAGCACACCGACCGCACGGCGCCCTGACCGCGCCCCCGCGGCCCCGCCCGCAGCACCCCCCTGCCCCGAACGGAGGAAACACCGCATGACGGAGCCGACGACGCCCCGCCCGGCCGCCGTGCCGCTAGCACCGCCCATCCGCTACGTGGCCCTCGGCGACTCCATGACCGAGGGCGTGGGCGACCCCGACCCCGCCCGCCCCAACGGGGTGCGCGGCTGGGCCGACCTCGTGGCCGAGCAGCTGACCGCGGCCCACCCGGACACCCGCTACGCGAACCTCGCGGTCCGGGGGCGGCTGCTCCGCGGGATCGTCGAGGAGCAGCTCGAGGCGTGCCTGGCCCTGGAGCCGACCCTGGTGAGCCTCTACGCCGGGGGCAACGACCTGTTGCGCCCCCGCGCGGACGTGGACGCCCTCATGGGGGTCTACGAGCAGGCGGTCGCCCGGCTGCGGGGCTCCGGCGCCCAGGTGGTGCTGTTCACGGCCTTCGACCCCGGCCGGGACGCCCCCACGTCCTGGACCCGCCCCCGGCAGGCGCTCTACAACGAGCACGTCCGGGAGATCGCCGACCGGCACGGGTGCCTGGTCCTCGACTACTGGCGGATGCGCACCCTGCAGGACTGGCGCTACTGGGCGGTGGACCGGCTGCACATGTCGACCGCGGGGCACACCCGCGTGGCCGCCCGGGTGCTCGAGCTGCTGGGCGTGGAGCACGCCCTGGAGCTGCCGCCCACCGACCGGCTGCCGGTCACGGCGAGCCCGGGGGTGCTGAAGGAGGACCTCCTCTGGGCCCGCGAGTACCTGCTGCCCTGGGTCGGGCGGCGGCTGCGCGGGACCTCCTCCGGGGACGCGGTCGCCGCCCGCCACCCCGGGTACACGACGCTGCTCCCGCGCCCGGTGCTCCCCGCCGGTCCCGCGGCCCCCGCGGAGCCGTCGGCCCCCGGCCGGTGCGGCTGAGCAGGGAGTCCCCCGGTTTGCGGGGGTCCGGGGAGCCGGTAGACTGACCCGAAGCTGGTCACACCTGACGTCAGGTTGCGGGGAAGTCCGTCCGGGCCTAGACTTCAAGGCTGTCGTGTGGTGGAGTCCACCTTCCGGCACCTTGATCTTCACCGTCTTCATCGTGGCGAGGCCTTCGCCGGTTCCGGCCGCGGGCCTTACGAGAGGGCCCGGTTGGCGAACGGTGGCAATTCTGAAGGTGGCGGGACGCCCGTTGCCGCAGCTGAGTGATCAACTGCGGCACCCACTGCGTGCCGTCATTTCGTCAACATTGGAGGAGAACACTATGGCAGCGCACTGCCAGGTGACCGGAGCTCAGCCGGGCTTTGGGCACAGCATTTCGCACTCGCACCGCCGTACCAAGCGCCGGTTCGACCCGAACATCCAGAAGAAGCGGTACTGGGTGCCGTCGCTGCGCCGCAGCGTGACGCTCAACGTCAGCGCCAAGGGCATCAAGGTCATCGACGCCCGTGGCATCGATTCCGTCGTGACCGACATTCTCGCACGTGGGGAGAAGATCTAGCATGGCCAAGGACAAGGACGTTCGTCCCATCATCAAGCTGAAGTCCACCGCCGGCACCGGTTTCACCTACGTGACCCGCAAGAACCGCCGCAACGACCCGGACCGCATGGTGCTCAAGAAGTACGACCCGGTCGTCCGCAAGCACGTCGATTTCCGCGAGGAGCGCTGAATCCATGGCCAAGAAGTCCAAGATCGCCAAGAACGAGCAGCGCAAGGTCGTCGTCGAGCGCTACGCCGCGAAGCGTGCCGAGCTCAAGAAGACCCTCGTCGACGAGAACGCCACCGACGAGGCCCGCGAGGAGGCCCGCCTGGGCCTGCAGAAGCTGCCCCGGGACGCCTCCCCGGTCCGGCTGCGCAACCGGGACCAGATCGACGGCCGCCCCCGCGGCACCCTCCAGAAGTTCGGCATCTCCCGCGTCCGGTTCCGCGACATGGCTCACCGCGGCGAACTGCCCGGCATCACCAAGTCCAGCTGGTAATTTCTGACGCAGGAGCGCGATCGGTCCCCCGTGCCGCGCTTCCCCACGACCCCAAGTCCAGGAGGACATGAACATGGCTAAGAACCGCAGTGAACTCGTCGCAGAGGTCGCCGAGAAGGCCGGCACCACCAACGCCGCCGTGAACGGCGTCCTGGACGCGATGTTCCAGGTCTTCGAGGAGTCCGTCTCCGCCGGTGAGAAGATCACCATCCCGGGCTGGCTGGCCGTCGAGCGCACCGACCGTGCCGCCCGCACCGGTCGCAACCCGCAGACCGGCGAGACCATCGAGATCCCGGCCGGCCACGGCGTCAAGCTGACCGCTGGTTCCAAGCTCAAGGCGGCCGTGTCCAAGAAGTAAGGACACCCGCGGGTCCGTTCCGGACCCCGTCCCATGGCTTCGTCCGAAGGGGCGGCCCCGCACCGGGGCCGCCCCTTCGGCGTGCCCGGGCCCCGCGCCGCGGACACGACCGGCAGCGCGGCCCCCGGCACCGCAATTGGTCCGGCGCCGGGGGCGGCGCGCATAATGGGACCACCGGGCCGAGCGGCCGGCGACCAGACGGGAGGTGCGGCGTGAGCCCACGTGCACGGCGCCTCGCCCGCGGCTGGGCCGGAGCGGCCATCGCCACCTCCGCCGCCGCCCTCTCCCACGCGGCCGCCGGCGGGCAGGCCCCGCCCGTCGTGCTCGTGCTCCTCTCGCTGGCCCTGTCCGGGCCGCTGTGCATGGCCCTGGCCGGCCGGGTGCTCTCGCGGTCGTCCCTGCTGCTGGGCGTGCTGCTCAGCCAGTCCGTCCTGCACGCCCTGTTCGCGGCCTCCGGCGGCGCCGGCACGGTCGCCCACGCCGCCCACCCCTCCCTGCACCACGCCGCCCAGCACGGCGCCGCCGGTGGTGCTCCCGGCCCCGTCCTCGTGCTGGACGTCCAGTCCCACGCCGAGCACGGCGGGACCGCCATGCTCGTCTCCCACGTGCTCGCCGCACTGGCCTCCTACGTGCTCATGCGCCACGGCGAGGTCGCGGCCGTGGTCCTCCTGGAGGCGCTGCGGCTGCGCGTGCGCCGCCGGCGGCAGGTCCTGCCGGCCCCCGTGGTCGTCGGCCGCCCGCGTGCCGTGCGGGCCGGGCGCCCGCACGTGCTGACCGACCAGACGCTCCTGCGTCCCGTGCGCTCCCACCGCGGGCCGCCGCGCGCCCGCCGTCGACCCCTGCTGCCGGTCCTCCTCCCGGGACCCGCCACGCTGCCCGCCGGCTGAGCCGGACGGCCGCGGGGCGCCGCCCGGGCCACCGACCTCGGCAGGACGTCCGACGGCCCGTGCCCGCCGCCGGCCCTCCCGGCCCGGCGGCCCCGCCCACCGCCGCCCGGCCCTCCGAGGAGACCCCATGCCCACGTCCACCACCCGCCGCACCGCCGCCCTGCTGGCAGCGGGAGCCCTCACCCTCCTGCCCCTGCTGCCCGCAGCCGCGCACGACGAGCTGACCGCCGTCACGCCGGAGCCCGACTCCGTCCTGACCACCGCGCCGGAGGAGCTCGAGCTCACCTTCTCCGGCGAGATCATGGACATCGGCCACCAGATCCTGGTCACCGACTCCGAGGGACGCTCCGTGACGGAGGGCTCGCTCGAGCCGGAGGGGAACACGGTCGTCCAGCCCCTGGCCGCGGCCGGCGCGGAGGACGAGACCTACCGCGTGGTCTGGCGCGTGGTCTCCGGCGACGGGCACCCCATCGAGGGGACGTTCAGCTACGACGTCGGCTCCGGCGGCGAGCCCTCGGCGGACCCGAGCGCCGCGGTCGAGGACGCCGCCGCGAGCGCCCAGGACGCCGCGGACCGCGCCTCGTCCGGGGACGTCCCGCTCTGGCTCGTCGCGGTCGCGGGCGGGGCCGTGGCCCTCGCCGTGCTCGGCGTGGTGAGCCTCGTCTCGAGCCGGCGCCGCAAGGGCTGAGCTCCCGGGGTCCGCCCCGCTTCCGCACCGTCCGCACCTCCCGGCCGCAGCCCGCCGGGCGCCGCCGCGCCCCCGGGGGCTGCCGCCGCGCCCCGGGGGCTGCCGCCGTGCACCCTCCCGCGCGTGCCCGCCCCGCGCACCCTCGTCATCGACTCCCAGGAGCACCCATGCCCACCTCCCTGCCCACCTCACTGCCCGCCGCGCTGCTGCGCACCGGCACCGTCCTCGCCCTCGGCGCCCTCGCGCTCACGGGCTGCGCGTCCTCCGCCCAGGAGCCGGCACCGTCCGCCGCGTCCACCTCCGCCTCCGGCGTTCCCTCCCCGCACGACGCCGGGGGCGCCGCCGCGCACGAACCGCTCACCGTGGAGCAGCCCTGGGCGAAGGCGGGCCCCGCCGGAGGCATGACCGGGGTCTTCGGCACCCTCGTCAACGAGGGCGACGCCCCGGTCGTGCTCACCGGCGCGTCCGCCGAGGGCGTCGCCGGGGCGGTCGAGCTGCACGAGACCGTGCTCGACCCCGAGACCGGCAGCACGGTCATGCAGCGGATGCAGGACCCGGTCGGCATCGCGCCGGGGGAGTCCTACGCCCTCGAGCCCGGGGCGGACCACCTCATGCTCCTGGACCTGCGCTGCGGGCTCCGTGCCGGGGACGACCTCGAGCTCGTCCTGCGCTTCGAGGGCGGGACCCAGCAGACGGTCACGGCGGCCGTCCGCGACTACGCGGGCGCCCAGGAGGAGTACGCCCCGGGCCACGGCGAGGACGAGGACGCAGGCGAGGACGCCGGCGAGGACGACCACGCGGGCGACGGCGGGGGGCACGCCGGCGGGGGCCACGCGAGCGGGACGGGGTCGCCCGCCGGGGCCGCGCCGGCGGCGGACCTGCCGGGCTGCCGTGGGTGAGGCCCGCGGCCTGGACCGGCGGCGCCTGCTCGTGGCGGGCGGCGCCGCCGGCGTCGGCGCCGCCTCCGCCCTGGGCCTGGAGTCGGCCCGCCGCGCCGGGGCCCCCGCCGCGGCCCCGCAGGACACCGCCCGGGCGGCACCGCAGGGGCACGGGCAGGCCGTCGAGCCCTTCCACGGCCCCCGGCAGGCCGGGGTGGCGACCGCGCCGCAGGCGTTCGCCGCCTTCGTGGCGCTGGACCTGAACCGGGACACCACCCGGGACGCGGTGCGGCGCCTGCTGCGGGTGCTCTCCGAGGACGCCGCCGCCCTGACCCAGGGCCGGGCGCCGGTCGCCGACCAGGAGCCGTGGCTCGCCGAGCACCCCGCGCGGCTCACGGTCACCCTCGGCTTCGGGCGGCGGCTGCTCGGACTGGTCGCCCCGGACCGGGTGCCGGCCTGGCTGCGGCCCCTGCCCCCGTTCTCGATCGACCGGCTCGAGGAGCGGTGGAGCGACGGCGACCTGCTGCTGCAGATCTGCGCCGACGACCGCCTCGCGGTCTCGCACGCCCAGCGGGTGCTGCTCAAGGCCGCCCGCTCCTTCGCCGCCGTGCGCTGGGTGCAGGACGGCTTCCGGCACACCGTGGGCTCCGTCCCGGACGGGCAGAGCATGCGCAACCTCTTCGGTCAGGTGGACGGCACCGTCAACCCCCGGGGCGGCAGCGAGGAGTACGAGCGGGTGGTCCACGGCCGGGACGGCTTCGCGCCGTGGGTCCCGGACGGCACGGCCCTGGTCGTCCGCCGGATCGCCATGAACCTGGACACCTGGGACGAGGCGGACACGCCGGCGCGGGAGGACGCCGTCGGGCGGCGCCTGCGCGACGGCGCCCCGCTGACGGGCGGTGCCGAGCACGACGAGCCGGACCTCGCCGCGCGGGGGCCGCTGGGCTTCCCCGTCATCGCGGACTACGCCCACGTGCGCCGCTCCCGCTCGGAGGACCCCCTCGAGCGGATCCACCGGCGGGTCTACAACTACGACCTGCCCGTGGCGGGTGCCTCGGGCACCCGGGGCCGGGGCGCGACCACCGGAGGGGTCAGCGACGCGGGGATGGTCTTCGCGGCGTACTGCGCGGACGTCGACCGCCAGTTCGTCCCGATCCAGCGCCGGCTCGACGAGCTCGACATGCTCAACGCCTGGACCACCCCGGTCGGGTCCGCGGTCTTCGCCGTGCCCCCGGGCTGCGCGGAGGGAGGGTTCGTGGGGGACGTGCTCTTCGAGGACTGAGGACCGCCCGTGTGGGATCCGGCACACGCGCACGGGCCGGTGCGCTCGGGGAGGGACAATGGAGACGGGCCGCCCCGTCGTCGTGGGGCGGATGAAGGAGACTGACCATGAGTTCGAGGACGGCCGAGCGCGCCGACCACGGCACCGCCGCCCGGCCGGGCGACCGGGGGATCGACCCCTGGTGGCTCGCGGCCGTGCCCCTCGTGGCCCTCGCGGCGCTCATCGCGGCGATGCTGTGGACCGGCTCCGGCGCGGCCCGGCTCGCCGCCGACCCCGGGGCGCTGGTCCGCTGGGGGCTGCCCGCCGCGGAGCTCGTGCACAACGGCGCGCTGGTGGTGGTCATGGGGGCCCTGCTGTTCGCGGTGGGCGTCGTGCCGACCACCGTCGACGGGCGCCGCCGGGGCACCCGGGACCGCGCCGCGGCCCCCGAGCACCCGCTGTTCCGCCGCACCCTGCGCCTCGCCGAGGCCGCGGCCGTGGTCTGGACCGTGGCCGCCGTGGCCGTGCTCGTCCTGTCCTACTCCGACGTCGCGGGCGTGCCCGTGGGCGGGGACGGGACCTACACCCAGCAGCTGCTGCACTACACCACGGACATCCCCACCGGACAGGCCCAGGCGGCGATCGTCGTGGTGGCCGCCGTCGTGACCACCCTGGTCTTCGGCATCCGGGCGCTGCTCGGGCTGCTGCTCACCCTGGCCCTGTCCTGCGCGGCCCTCGTCGCCATGGCCCTCAACGGGCACTCCGCCGGCGGCAACGACCACATGGGCGCCGTCAACTCCCTGGGCCTGCACCTGCTGGGCGCGGGGCTGTGGACGGGAGGGCTCGTGGTGCTCGCCTGGCTCTCCCCGCAGCTGAGCGCCCCGGACGCCGGCACCGGCACGCTCCCCGAGGGCGCCGCCCGGGGCCGTCCGTCCGCCGGCCCGCGGCGGCGGGTGCCGATCGCGGCCGTGGTCCTGCGCCGCTTCTCCGCGGTCGCCCTCGGCGCCTTCCTCCTCGTCCTGCTCTCCGGGACGGTCAACGCGGCCGTGCGCATCGGCTCCTGGGAGCAGCTCCTCAGCGGCTACGGGTGGCTCGTGCTGGTCAAGTTCGTCCTCACGCTGGGCCTGGGCCTGGCGGGCCTCGCGCACCGCCGGTGGCTGGTGCCCGCGCTCGAGGCCGGCCGGCTCACGGCCCGCCGCGCCGTGTGGCAGCTCGTGCTCGGGGAGCTGCTGGTGATGGGCGCCGTCATGGGCGTCGCCGTGGCCCTGTCCCGGACCGCCCCGCCGGTGCCCGAGGAGATCGCCCCGGACGCCTCCCCGGCGCTGATCCTCACCTGGTACGAGCTGCCGCCCGAGCCCACCGCGGCCTCGTGGTTCACCACGTGGCGCGTCGACTGGCTGTGGCTCGCGGTCTGCGTGTTCCTCGCGGCCGTCTACCTGTGGGCGTTCGTGCGCGTGCGCCGGCGCCGGGACTCCTGGTCCGTGCTGCGCACCCTCTCGTGGCTCACCGGGGTCGGGGTGCTGTTCTTCATCACCTCGGGCGGGTTCGCCGTCTACGGCCGGGTCCTGTTCTCGGCGCACATGGTCGAGCACATGGCACTGACCATGGTCGTGCCGATCTTCCTGGTCCTGGGCGCGCCGGTCACCCTGCTGCTCAAGGCCCTGGAGTCCCGCCCGGACGGCACCCGCGGGCCCCGCGAGTGGATCCTGCGGCTCGTGCACTCCGGGTTCGGCAGGGTCGTGACGCACCCGATCTTCGCGGCCGTGAACTTCGCCGGCTCCATCGTGGTCTTCTACTTCACCCCGCTGTTCCACTTCACCCTGCACTACCACGTGGGCCACGTGTTCATGGTCGTGCACTTCCTGATCACCGGGTACCTGTTCATGCTGGTGCTGATCGGCACGGACCCCGTCCCGTACCGCCCCGGCCACATGATGCGCCTGGTCCTGCTGCTGGCCACGATGGTCTACCACGCCTTCGTGGGGGTCGCCCTCATGGGCTCCGACACCCTGCTGCAGGCCTCCTGGTTCGGCAACACCGGCCGGGACTGGGGCCGCACCGCGATCGAGGACCAGCAGCTCGGCGGGGCCCTCATGTGGGGGATCGGCGAGTTCCCCACCGTCGTCGTCGCCGTCGTCGTCGCGATCATGTGGGCGATCGAGGGCACCAAGGAGAACCGCCGTGCGGACCGCAAGGCCGATCGCACGGACGACGCCGAGCTCAAGGCCTACAACGAGATGATGGCCGGGCTCGCCGAGCGCGACGACCGCGCCGCCCGGCCCTGAGCACCGTCCCGCCCGTCCCGCCGCCCGTCCCGCCCTGGTCCACCCCGTCCTGCTCCGCCCCGAAAGGATCCCCCTCCATGCGCCTCACCTCCCGCGTCCGCGCCTCCGAGCTGCAGGGCCGTGCCTGGCTCAACACCGGCGGCAGGGACCTCGACCTCGCCGCGCTGCGCGGCAAGGTCGTGGTCCTGGACTTCTGGTCCTTCTGCTGCATCAACTGCCTGCACGTGCTCGACGAGCTGCGCCCCCTCGAGGAGCGCTTCTCCGACGTCCTCGTCACGGTGGGCGTGCACTCCCCGAAGTTCGAGCACGAGGCCGACCCGGACGCGCTCGCGGCCGCCGTGGACCGCTACGAGGTCCACCACCCCGTGCTCGACGACCCCGAGCTGACCACCTGGGACGCCTACACGGCCCGCGCGTGGCCCACGCTCGTGGTGGTGGACCCGGAGGGCTACATCGTGGCGCACCTCTCGGGGGAGGGCCACGTGCAGGGCCTCGTCACCCTCGTGGAGGAGCTCGTGGCCGAGCACGAGGCCCGGGGCACCCTGCACCGCGGCGACGGGCCGTACGTGCCCCGGCCGGCGCCCGAGGGGGACCTCCGCTTCCCGGGCAAGGTGCTGCCGCTGCCGGACGGCTCGTTCCTGGTCTCCGACACGGGCCACCACCGCCTGGTCCAGCTCGACAACGACCTCGAGACCGTCCGGCGGGTGATCGGCGCGGGCAAGGGTCACGCGGACGGCGACCCGGGGACCGCGCGCTTCACCGAGCCCCAGGGGCTCACGCTGCTGCCCGAGGAGGTGCGCGCGGCCGCCGGCTACGACGTGGTCGTGGCGGACTCCGTCAACCACCGGCTCCGGGGCGTGGACCTCGCCACGGGGCAGGTGCGCACGGTGGCCGGCAGCGGGGTGCAGCGGCTGCTCGACGAGGAGCGCGCGCGGGGGGCGGAGCCGAACCACATCGACCCCGAGGCCGACCCGCTGGAGGTCGCGCTGTCCTCCCCGTGGGACGTCGTGTGGTCCGCGCGGGCCGACCGGCTCGTGGTGGCCATGGCGGGCACCCACCAGCTGTTCTCGTTCGACCCCCGGACCGGCCGGCTCGCCGTGCTCGCGGGCACGGGGGACGAGGGGCTCAAGGACGGGTCCGGCGCCGAGGCGTGGTTCGCGCAGTCCTCGGGGCTCGCGGAGGACCACGAGGGCAACGTGTGGATCGCCGACTCGGAGACCTCCGCCCTGCGCGTGCTCCGGTTCGACGACGACGGGGCCGTCGCGGTCGAGACCGCCGTGGGCGAGGGGCTGTTCGACTTCGGCTTCCGCGACGGCGACGCCGGCGGGGTTTTCGAAGCGCTTTTCGCCGCGGACATNCGCCTCACCACCAAAACGGCTTCGAAAAACTGCCTCGGCGTGGCCCAGCTGCCCGACGGCTCGGTGGCCGTGGCGGACACCTACAACGGCGCCGTGCGCCACTACGACCCCCGGACCCGGCAGGTGGCCACGCTGGCCCGCGGCCTGGCCGAGCCCTCCGACGTGCTGCTGGACGTCTCGGGGGAGGAGCCGCTGCTCGTCGTCGTCGAGGCCAACGCCCACCGCCTGGTGCGCGTGCCGATCCCCGCCGCCGCCCAGCGCGTCGACGAGGGGGCGTCGCGGACCCAGCGGGCCCGCACCAGGCTCGCCGCGGGCGCGCTCGCGGTCGAGGTGCGCTTCGCGGCGCCGACCGGGCAGAAGCTCGACGACCGGTGGGGGGACCCGACGCAGCTGAGGATCTCGTCCTCCCCCGAGGAGGCGCTGGCCGAGGGCGCCGGCACGGCCCAGGGCCTGCGCCGGCAGCTCGTGCTGGCGGACGGCGTCACCGAGGGCGTGCTGCACATCACCGCGCGCGCCGCGGCGTGCGACGGCGAGCCGGGAGGGGAGATCCCCGACCACGCGGCCTGCCACCTCTACCAGCAGGACTGGGGCATCCCCTTCGTGCTGGACGCCGACGGGGAGAGCGAGCTGGTCCTGGACCTGCGCGGCGTCAACTGAGCGGGCTCAGCCGCGCGGGTCGACCCGCACCGTCGAGCCGTCGATGTCGAGGTCGGCGGCGACCTCGAACGGCACGGTGCGCTCGAGCCGTTCGACGTCCCCGGTGAACAGGTCGAGGGAGTCGAAGGCGATCCGCGCGGTGCCCTGCGCGGGCTCCAGGGCCCAGCCCCGGCCGCCCTCGGCCCCCACGACGATCTCCGGGTCCGGATAGGACTCGATCGTCCACTCCACGTCCCCCGAGACCCGGCCGTCGAACTCGAAGGAGAACGGGCAGCCGGACGGGAAGAGGCTGCCCTGCCCGGCGCAGCCGTCCAGGTGCTCCTTCAGCTGCCGGTCCACCTCCTGCTCGAGGGCCTCGGTCGGCCGGGCCTCCAGGACGATCTCCGCCTGCTGGCCCGGGTCGGTCAGCACGGTGCGCACCGGGTCGGCCGCCACGAGCTCGGACGTGTAGGAGGCCGTGTAGACGCCCGGGAAGAAGGCGGAGAACTCCGCGGAGGACTCCGGCAGGGCCACGGACATGCCGTTCATGTCGACCGAGGTGGCCCCCGGCAGACTGACCGTCACCGTGGGCAGGGGGGTCTCGTCGAACGCCCACACCGTGAAGAAGCCCCACTGGGTGTCCACGGGGTGGAGGGCGAACTCGGAGCTGTGCGGCTGGCCGTCGAGGGTGTAGTCCGCGCGGACCACGGCCCGCTCGCCGTCCTCCGAGACGGTGGAGACCTCCAGGTCCTCGAGGTCCTCGGCCGCGGCCTCGAGCGGGTCGCCGTCCAGCATCGCCGCGTTGGCCTCAGGGACGCGGGCGTTGAGCAGCCCCAGGGCCTCGCCGCCGTCCCCGTCCCGCAGGTCCTCGAGGTAGGCCCGCACGTCCGTCTCCGGACCGTACATGTACTTGTTCACCAGGGCGATGGTGACGGCGGCGGCCGCCACCCCGAGCAGCACGAGGAACAGCCAGGCCCCGAGGGCTTTCAGCACGCGGACGTTGGACTCCATCCGATCACGCTAGCCGATCGCCCCCCGGCCTGCGCGTGCACCGGGCCGGGCGGGGCCCGTCCGGGGCGCGGTCCGCCCCAGGACGGGTACGCTACGTGCCGCACCCCTTCCCCCGCCCGATCGTCCCCCGTCTGGAGCTGACTCCCCATGGCCGACTCCGTCCGCCAGGTCCCCGAGAAGTACGGACCCGTCCGCGCCGTGCTGCGTCCCCGGCTGGGCTCCTACGGCCGCCGCCTGCTCTCCTGCCTGGGCCCGCTGCTGGTGGTCGTGGTGCTCGTGCTGTTCCTCTGGGCGCGGCGGCCGGCCCCCGGCGTGGCGGTGGTGGTGCTCGTGCTCGTGCTCGCCGCCGCCGCCGCGTGCTGGCTCCGGCTGCGTCCCGTGCTGGTCGTCCGCACGGACAGCCACGTCCTGCGCTCCCGCACCGTGGGCTTCGCCGCGACGCCGCTCACGGAGGTGGAGCACGTCGTCACGATCGGGGCCCTGCACCGGGCGGCCGGCGCCCAGCGCTCGGCCGCCCGTCCCCACCTGTGGGCGGCGGGCCGCTCGGGCCGCCGGGTCCTGGGCCTCGACGGCGCGGTGTGGGACGCCCGCGCCCTCGAGGACGTCGCCGTGGCGCTGGGGGCGCCCCGCACCCATCTCGAGCGCGCGACGGCACGGGAGGCCGCGGCCCGCTGGCCCCGGCTCGTGCCCTGGGGGCTCCGGCACCCGCGGCTGCGCTCGGCCGCGTCCTCCGCGGGTCTGCTCGCCGTCCTCGCCCTCGTGGGGTGGTTCTCGCTCGGCCTGCCGGGCACCGGCTGAGTTCCCGGGCTCGCCGGCACCTGCCGCGCCCCTGGGCTCCCGTGCACCTGGCGCGCCCCGGACGCGCGGGAGCCCGCCGCCCCGGCAGCGGGCGGCGGGCTCCTCGGGCACCGGGCGGAGCGCCCTGTGCTCAGCCGGCGGCGGCCAGCTCCTGGCGGGCCCGCTCGATCTCGGCCTTGCGCTCCTCGACGGCCTCGCGGGTCAGCTCGGCGCCGGCCTCCTCGTCCCGGGTCAGGTTCGCCCCGGTCTCGGGGTCGAAGACGTGCATCCGGCGGGTGTCGACCCAGATCCTGCCCTTCGTCCCCCCGCGGATGCGGGAGGTGGCGTCGAGGGAGACGACGATCTGCGGGTGCATCTCGTCCCCGTCCAGCTCCTGCGCCAGCTCGTCGAGCTTCGCCTTGACCGAGTCGTCCTGGCGGTAGTTGATGTAGCCGTACTGCTCGTTGCCCATCCACTCGGTGTGGGTGAACTCGGTGTCGAAGACGGTGCCCCGGGAGGCGATCGCCTCGTCCACGAACTTGGCGTCGTTGAAGTGCTCGGGGCGCAGGCCGAGCAGCACGATCGACCCGTCCGCGGGCAGCTTCCCGGCGGCCTTCTCGGGGACCGGGATCTCGCCCAGCGGGGTGTCGAACACGCTGCCCTTCACGTGCGCCGGGAGGAAGTTCATCGACGGGGAGCCGATGAACCCCGCCACGAACAGGTTCGCCGGCTGCTCGTAGAGCTCACGGGGCGAGGCGATCTGCTGCAGGATGCCCTTCTTGAGCACCGCCACGCGGTCGCCGAGGGTCATGGCCTCCGTCTGGTCGTGGGTCACGTAGACCGAGGTGATGCCCATCCGGCGCTGGAGCTGGGCGATCTCGGTGCGCATCTGGCCGCGCAGCTTCGCGTCCAGGTTGGACAGGGGCTCGTCGAACAGGAACGCGTCGGCGTCCCGCACGATCGCCCGGCCCATCGCCACGCGCTGGCGCTGGCCGCCGGAGAGGTTGGCCGGCTTGCGCTCGAGGTGGTCGTCGAGGTCCAGGGTCGAGGACGCCGTGCGCACCTTGCGGTCGATCTCCTCGTCGGAGAACTTGCCCTTGGACAGCCGCAGCGGGAACGCGATGTTCTCGTACACGGTCAGGTGCGGGTAGAGCGCGTAGTTCTGGAACACCATGGACAGGTTGCGCTCGCGGGGCTCCTTCTCGTTGACCCGCTGGCCGTTGATCAGGAGGTCCCCGGAGGTGATGTCCTCGAGGCCCACGATCATCCGCAGCAGCGTGGACTTGCCGCAGCCGGAGGGCCCCACGAGGATGAGGAACTCGCCGTCGGCGATGTCGATCGACACGTCGTTGACGGCCGGGAAGCCGTCGCCGTACTTCTTGACGAGGTGGTTGAGGGTGATGGATGCCATCTGGGACTCAGTCCTTCGTTCGGTTCGGAAGATGCGGGAGGCGGCGCGGGCTCAGCCCTTGACCGCGCCCTGGGTGAGGCCGGAGACGATCTGGCGCTGGAACAGCAGCACCAGCAGCACCACCGGGATGGTGACGACGATGGCCGCCGCGGAGATCGCGCCCGCCGGGTCCTCGAACTGCGAGGCGCCGGTGAAGAACGCGAGCGCCGCCGGGACGGGCCGGGCCGCCTCGGTGGAGGTGAGGCCGATGCCGTAGACGAAGTCGTTCCACGCGATGAAGAACGCGATGATCGCCGTGGTGAAGACGCCGGGCAGGGCCAGCGGCACGATGACCTTGCGGAACGCCTGCCACGTGGTGGCGCCGTCCACCTGGGCCGCCCGCTCGAGGTCCCACGGGATCTGCTGGAAGAACGCGGTCAGCGTCCAGATGGAGATCGGCAGGGTGAGCGAGAGGTAGGGGATGATCAGGCCGGGCCAGGTGTCGTACAGCCCGATCTGGCGCCACAGGTTGAACAGCGGGGTCACGATCGAGACCACGGGGAACATGGACACCGCCAGGGCGACCGTCAGGATCATCTTCTTGCCCGGGAAGTCCAGCCGGGCGATGGCGTAGGCGCAGAGCGTGGCGAGCACCACGGCCACGGCCGTGGCGATCAGACAGATGCCGATCGAGTTGATCAGGGAGGGCACGAACAGTTCGCGGGCCTGCCCCACGAAGATCGAGGAGTAGTTCTCCCCGACCCACTGCGTGGGCAGGAACTTCCCGGAGGTCAGGTCCGCGGGCGTCTTGAAGGACGTCATGAGGATCGAGGCGACGGGGAACAGGGCGTAAATGAGGACCAGGACCGTGACGACGCCCCATCCGACCTTCTGCTTGGTGGTCATGGGTTACCTTCCCTTCCCGGCGCCGGCGAGGTCGACCTTGAACACCTTGATGGCGACGAAGGCGATCAGCAGCACGCAGACGAACAGGATCACGGAGATCGCGGAGCCGAGCCCGATCTCCAGTCGGCCGATGGAGGTGCGGTAGGCGAGCAGGGACAGGGTCTCCGTGCCGTACTGCCCCTGGGTCATGATGAAGATGTTGTCGAAGATGCGGAACGCGTCCAGGGCGCGGAACACCACGGCCACCATGATCGCGGCCTTCATGTTGGGCAGGACCACCCGGGACATCCGCTGCCACCACGTGGCGCCGTCGACCCGCGCCGCCTCGGTGTACTCGCTCGGCACCTGGGCCAGGCCGGCGAGCAGCAGGAGCGAGATGAACGGCGTGGTCTTCCAGATCTCGGAGGCCATGATCACGAACAGGGCCGGCCACTGGGACGCGAACCAGTTGAAGTCCGGGCCGATGCCCGGGACCCAGGAGAACCAGTTGTTGATGTAGCCGGTCGTGATGTCGAACGCGTAGAACCAGGCGAACGCGGAGACCACGGTGATGATGCCGTAGGGGACCAGGATCGCGGTGCGCAGCAGCCCCTTGGTGTTGCGGATCGCGTTGTTCATCACGAGCGCCAGGGCGAAGCCGAGGACGAGCTCCACGACCACGGTGACGATCGTGATGAGCACCGTGATCCACAGGTCCCGCCAGAACACCCCGTCGGTGAGGACCGTGGCGTAGTTGCCGAGGAAGACGAACTCCTTCTCCCCGGGGGCGGTGAGCCGGAACGAGAAGAAGGAGTCCCACAGCGCCTGCAGGATCGGGTACATCGTGACCAGCAGCATCACGATGAACGCCGGACCGGCGAGCATCCAGCCGAGCTTGCGCTCCGACCGGGCCCGGTCGGACATCAGCGGCTTCGCGCTGCGGCGGCCGGTCACGGGGGCCGGGGAGACCTCCCGGGGCCCGGTGCCGGGGGCGTTGGGGTTGACGACGGTGCTCATAGCAGCCGCTCTCCTCTCAGGACGGACTCGATGAACTCGGCGGTGAGCCGGGGCGTGTCCTCGGTGACGGACGCCGGCGGGGTCCACTCCTGCTGGATGGCGGTGGAGACCTCGTTGTAGAACGGCGTCTGCGGGCGCGGGGCCGCGTTGTCCAGGGACTCGCGGATCGTGGCGTACATCGGGTAGGCCTCCCGGACCTCCGGGTCCTCGTAGGCGGCCTCGGACGCCGCCGGGTTGCCGTTGCTCACGAAGTAGTAGGCCTGGTTCTCGGGCTGGACGATGCACTCGACCGCCTCCCACGCCAGCTCCTGGTGCTCGGACGTGGCGCCCACGCCGATGTTGATCCCGCCCAGCGGAGGAGCGGAGGGCTCGTCCGGGTCCACCCGCGGCCACAGGGCCCAGCCGATGTCCTCGTACACGGACCGGTCGACCGTCCCGCCCTCCACGGCGGCGGCGGTCGCCGCGTAGATGAAGGGCCAGTTGACCATGAAGGAGCCGTCGTCGGACTGGAACTGGATCATCGAGGCGTTCTCGTCGGCGGTCGGCAGGCCGGGGCCGCCGAGCCCGTCCTGGCCGATGGTCCCGACGATCTCGGCCGCCTTCCGGCCGGCGTCGGAGTCCAGGCCGATCGAGATCTCGTCGGAGGGGGCCTCCGGGTTCTCCACGATCGAGCCTCCCGCGGACGCCACGAGGGCGTTCACCCACACGGTCATCGACTCGGCCGACGTGCCCTGCACCCCGAGGTACTTGTCCTGCTCCCGCGCGGCGTCCATGATCTGGTCCCAGGTCACCGGCTCGTCCATGTTCAGACCGGCGGCCTCCGCCACGGACTCCCGGTACCACAGCAGCTGGGTGTTGGCCCAGAACGGCACCGAGACCAGCTCGTCCTTCCACTTCGCGCCCTCGAGGGGCCCCGCCAGGACGTCCTGGGTCGTGGCCTCCTCCACGTCCCCCGGCACGGGGGACAGGAAGCCCGGCTCGGCCAGTTCGGGGATGAAGGGCGGGTCCAGGCTCATGATGTCCATCGAGCTGTCCCCGGCGGCCAGGCGCCGGGCGAGCTGCTCGCGCTGCGACGCGGCGTCGCGCGGGAGCAGCGAGGTCTCGATGTTGTACCGGCCTCCGGACTCCTCGGAGCACTGCTGCGCGAGCTCCGCCTGACCGCCGGCGTCGGGGTTGATGTACCAGGTCAGGGTGGGGGTGGCGCCGGCGTCGGCGTCACCGCACCCCGTCATGAGCAGGGCACCCACGGCACCGAGGGCCGCGGCGGCGCTGAGCCGCCGCCTGCCCGGTGCTCTGTGGGGGTGTGAGGTGGTGGTCAACGGTCGTTCCTCCCCTTCGGCGATGTGGCGGTCCGCGAGGGGCGTCGAGGGGATCCTGTGGGACCCGGTCGGCGGGACGGTCGGCGGCGGGTGCTGCCGGTCGACCACCCCTGCACGGAGCCTTCAGTCTATGAGTGCGCTACCTCACAGGCCAGTAACCTGACGGTTTGCATCGGTGTGCCGCCGTGGGTCCGGGCGTGTCCCGGTGCGCCCGGCTGTTCCCGCCCGGAACGGCGCCGGGTGCGGCTCCGCGCCGGGAGGTTCGGGGGCGCGGCGGGGCGGCTCAGGAGAGCAGCAGGGCCACGACCGCCATGGTCAGCATGGCGACCACCGTGGTGACGAGCACGGTGTCCCGGCACAGCTGCTCCGCCCGGCCGTAGCGCACGGCCGCCACGTAGATGTTCTGGGCGGTCGGCAGCGCCGCCATCACCACCACGGCGTAGAGGAGGTGGCCGTCCAGGCCCAGCACGAACCGGGCGAACAGGAACGCCAGCGCCGGGTGGAGCAGCAGCTTGAGCGTGCTGGCCAGCACCACGTCCCGGCGCGGCCCGGCACCCCGCCGCAGCGGGGAGGCGCCCACCAGGGAGATGCCGAAGGCCATCAGCATCGCCGGGATGGAGGCCCCCGCCACCAGCTCCACGGGCTCGTGCACCACCTCCGGCAGCCGCCACCCGGTGACGGCGAAGAGGATGCCCAGCCCGGAGCCCACGATCATCGGGTTGGTGACCACGTTGCCCAGGACGCTGCCGAGGCTGGGGCGGCGGCCGTCGGTGAGGGTGTCCATGACGGTCAGGTAGACAGGGGTGTTGAGCGCCAGCTGGAACAGGATGACGGGGACCACCTGGGACGCGTCCCCGAGCACGAAGACGGCGATCGGGATGCCGAGGTTGGCCGAGTTCACCTGGGAGGCGGCCTGGGCTCCCATCACGGTGGTGGCCGCGTCCCGGCGCAGCACCCACCGGGCGATCCCGGCGTAGACGAGGGTCGTGGCCACGGCGGACACGGCGGCCACCAGCAGCGGCGCGGAGAGGATCTGGGCGATGTCCGCCTCGGAGATGGTGAGGAACAGCAGCGGCGGGCTGGCCACGTAGAAGGCGAACTTGCTCAGCACGAGCTGCCCCTGGGGGCCCAGCACGCCCCGCCGGCCCACGGCGTAGCCGGTCAGGATGACGGCCCAGACGATGAAGAACCCCGAGAACACTCCGGTCACGGGACCCTCCCTCGCGCTGCTGCGGGTCCGCGTCCGCGGGCCCCTACAGTTCTATCCCATCACCGGCCCGTCCGCGGTCGGGCCGGGGCGGGTCACGCGGCGGGCAGGTCGGCGCGGGCGGCGCTCAGCGTCCGGGAGTGGGGCGGGCGGGCGACGCCGTCGAGCAGGGCCTCGGCGGGATCCGACCCGAGGTCGACGATCCGGTTGTCCGCGTCCACGTGGACCACGGACGGCACGTGGGCGCGCGCCTCGGCGTCGTCCATCTGTGCGTAGCTGATGAGGATGACGAGGTCCCCGGGGTGCACGAGGTGGGCGGCGGCCCCGTTGATCCCGACGACGCCGGAGCCGCGCTCGCCGGCGATCGTGTAGGTCTCCAGCCGCGCGCCGTTGGTGACGTCCACGATGGAGACGAGCTCGCCGGGGAGGATGTCGGCGGCGTCGAGGAGGTCCTGGTCGACGGTGACCGAGCCGACGTAGTGGAGGTCGGCCTGGGTCACGACGGCACGGTGGATCTTGGCCTTGAACATGGTGCGCAACATGACGGGAGATGTGCTCCTCGTGAGCGGGGTGCGGGTGACGGGCGCAGGACCCGGGCGGTCGCCCCGGTGCGGATGCGGGGAACGGGGCGCGGGGACATCCTACCGCGCGGTCCCGGGAGACGACGAACGCCCCGGCCGGGTGGGCTCGGGGCGTTCGGTGCGAGAGCGGCTGACGGGAATCGAACCCGCGTATCAGGCTTGGGAAGCGTGCGCTCTACCATTGAGCTACAGCCGCGCATCCGTGGTCCGTCCGGCGCGAGCACCGGACGAGGACAGCACACACTCTACACCACCCGCCGGGACGGGGGTGGGCGCGGGGCGGCGGCGCAGCGCGGTCCGGCGCCCGGCCGTGCGATACCTTGGAGACCGTGCTGATCTCTGACCGCGACATCCGCCGGGAGCTCGACGGCGGCCGGGTCGTCCTCGAGCCCTACGATCCCGCCCTGATCCAGCCCGCCAGCATCGACGTGCGGCTGGACCGCTGGTTCCGGCTCTTCGACAACCACAAGTACGCGCACATCGACCCGTCCGTGGAGCAGCCGGAGCTCACCCGGCTCGTGGAGGTCGACCCCGAGGAGGCCTTCGTGCTGCACCCGGGGGAGTTCGTGCTCGGCTCCACCTACGAGAAGGTGACCCTCCCGGACGACATCGCCGCCCGTCTCGAGGGGAAGTCCTCGCTGGGGCGCCTGGGCCTGCTGACCCACTCCACGGCGGGGTTCATCGACCCGGGCTTCTCGGGGCACGTCACGCTCGAGCTGTCCAACATGGCCACGCTGCCGATCAAGCTGTGGCCGGGCTCCAAGGTGGGCCAGCTGTGCTTCTTCCGGCTGTCCTCGCCCACGGAGCACCCGTACGGCTCCGGCGCCTACGGCAACCGGTACCAGGGGCAGCGCGGACCCACGGCCTCGCGCAGCCACCTCGGGTTCTCCCGCACCCGCATCTGACCCCGCACGGCCCGGCCGCGCCCGGCGGTGTGCCGGCGCCCCGCGGCCCGTGAACCGGCGGGCCCACGAACCGGTCGGCTCACGAAGCGGCGACGCCGTGGTGGGGGGACGCCGCGGTCTTCGGGTCGCGCGCGCGCAGCAGCAGGAGCAGGCCGGCGCCGACCACCAGGAGGATCCCGAGGATCCCCCAGCGCTGCGCGCCGAGCACGGAGACGAACACCGCGAACAGGGTGGGCGCCAGGAAGCTCACGGCCCGGCCCGTGGTGGCGTAGAGGCCGAACAGGGCGCCCTCCTCTCCGGTCCGCGTGAGCCGGCCGAGGAACGTGCGGGAGGCGGACTGCGCGGGGCCCACGAACAGGCACAGCAGCAGCCCGCAGACCCAGAACGCCGCCGTGCCCTCGAGGAACAGCAGCGGGGTCCCGGCCAGCAGGATGCCGACGAGCGACGCCACGATGACGCGCTTGGGCCCCACCCGGTCGTCGAGCCGCCCGCCCACGAGGGCGCCCGCCCCGGCCGCCACGTTGCCGACGATCGCGAAGACGATGACCTCGCTCAGGGTGAAGCCGAACGTGCCGGCCGCGATGACGCCGCCGAAGGTGAACACCGCGTTGAGCCCGTCCCGGAACACGGCGGAGGAGAGCAGGAACCACAGCGTCTGCGGGGCGTCACGGTACAGCTCCCGCAGGGTCTGCCACAGCTGGCGGTAGGAGCGGGCCACGGACGGGCGCGGTCCCCGGCGGGTGGGGCGGATCTCGGGCACCACCAGCAGGACGGGGATCGAGAACAGCGCGATCCACAGCCCCGAGAACAGGGCCACGGCCCGCACGTTGAGGGCGTCCTCCTCGGGGATGCCGAGCAGGCCCGGGGTGATGAACCCGAACAGCACGATCGTCAGGGCCACGATCCCGCCGAAGTAGCCCATGGCCCAGCCCTGGCCGCTCACCCGCCCGATGTGCTCGCGGCCCGCGATCCCCGGCAGCATCGCGTTGTAGTTGACCACCGCGAACTCGTCGAAGACGTTGGCCAGCGCCAGCAGGCCCACCCCGAGGTAGAGGTACGGCTGGTCGGGGAGGACCAGGAAGCACAGGGCCGTGAGCAGCGCCGTGAGCATCGTGTTGATCCCGAGCCACAGCTTGCGCCGCCCCGCGCCGTCGCTGCGCTGGCCCACCACGGGGGCCAGCAGGGCCACCACCACGCCGGCGGCCCCGATCCCGTAGCCCAGCACCTCCGAGGCGCGGTCCTCCCCGCCGAAGGGGTCGCTCGTGAGATAGACGGTGAACACGAACGTGGTCATCACGGCGTTGAAGGCGGCGGATCCGGCGTCCCACAGGCTCCAGGCCCACACGTGCGAGCGGCGCGGCACGAACGCCGTCGCCGGGAGGGAGGGGACGGGGGCGGGAGGGCCGGGGGGCGTGGCGTCCATGGCAGTCATGCTAGGCCCGCGGTGCCCGTCGCGGAGGGCGGCCTCGCCGGAGGACCGCCCGGCAATCCGGGTTCCGCCCAGGAAACCGTCCGGGAACGTACAGGTGCTGTCAGGACATGCGAGCGGGAGCGGCAACACCCCTTTGATAGGGTGGAACACCCGGGTGCGCCCCGGCCACCCCGTGCTCGCACAGGTCGTCCGTGCCCGCGTCCGGGCCCCTCGACGCCCGCCCGCCGATCTCTTCCCCGACCCCCGGAGGCGCCTGATGACCGCTGTGCTCCTGCTCCACGCAGTGGTGGCCGCGGTCGCGCCCCTGCTGTTCGCACGGATGGGACGCAGCGCCTTCTACCTCCTGGCGGCGGTCCCGTTCGCCGGCTTCCTGTGGCTGCTGGGCTCCGGCCCGCGGGTCTACGGCCCGGAGGGCGGCTGGACCGAGGGCGGCGAGTGGATCCCGTCCCTGCGCCTGGACCTGGTGCTGCGCATGGACGCCCTCTCGTGGACGATGTCCCTGCTCGTGCTCGGCGTGGGCTCCCTGGTGCTGTTCTACTGCGCCCGCTACTTCAAGTCCGGCGCGAGCGGCATCGGCGGCTTCGGCGCGCAGCTGCTCGCCTTCGCGGGCGCCATGTTCGGCCTGGTGACCGCCGACGACATGCTGGTGCTGTTCGTCTTCTGGGAGATCACCACCGTCCTGTCGTTCCTGCTCATCAGCTACAGCCGGACCCGCCTGTCCGCCCGGCGCGCGGCGCTGCAGGCCCTCGTGCTCACCACCGCCGGCGGCCTGGCCATGCTGGTCGGCATCGTGATGCTGGGCCAGGCCGCGGGCACCTACCGGATCTCCGAGGTGCTCGCGGCGGCCCCCGAGCTGGCGCAGCGCGGGACCGTGGTGGACGTGGCGATCCTCCTGCTCCTCGTCGGCGCCGTGACGAAGTCCGCGCTGATCCCGCTGCACTTCTGGCTGCCGGCCGCGATGGCCGCGCCCACCCCGGTGTCCGCGTACCTGCACGCCGCCGCGATGGTCAAGGCCGGCATCTACCTGGTGGCCCGCTTCGCCCCGGGCTTCGCCGAGACGGCTCTGTGGCAGCCGACCATCGCGGTGCTGGGGCTGGGCACCATGCTCTTCGGCGGCTGGGCGGCCCTGAAGCAGTACGACCTGAAGCTGATCCTCGCCTACGGCACCGTCAGCCAGCTCGGCTTCCTCATGGTCATCGTGGGCCGCGGCTCCGCGGACACGGCGCAGGCGGGCATGGCCATGCTCCTCGCGCACGGGCTGTTCAAGGCCACGCTGTTCCTCGTGGTCGGGATCATCGACCACCGGGCGGGCACCCGGGACATCCGCCGCCTATCGGGGCTCGCCGGCCGCGTGCCCGTCCTGTTCGCCGTCTCGCTCGTGGCCGCGGCGTCCATGGCCGGGCTGCCCCCGCTGGCCGGCTTCGTGGCCAAGGAGGCCGTGCTGACCGCCTTCGCCCACGACGTCGAGGGCACGGCGGGGACCGTGGTGCTCGCCGGGCTCGTGGTCGGCTCCGTGCTGACCTTCGCCTACAGCGCCCGGTTCGTGTGGGGCGGGTTCGCCCACAAGTCCGCCGAGTTCTCCGAGCTCGACGCCGGGGTCGGCGGCAGGGCCGTGGTCAGCGACATGCATCGGGTCGAGCCCGCGTTCCTCGCCGCGCCGCTCGTGCTCTCCGTCCTCACGGTGGTCCTCGGCCTCTGGCCCCAGCCGGTCGACGCGATGCTGCAGCCCTACGTCGACCAGTTCCCGGCCGTGGAGCACGACTTCTACCTGGCCCTGTGGCACGGGTTCACCCCGGCCCTCGGGCTCTCCGCCCTCATCGTCGCGGGCGGGATCCTGCTCCACCGCTTCCGGAGCCAGGTCGCGGACCTCCAGCGGGCCCTGCCGTCCCTGCCCCCGGGGGAGCTCCTCTACCGGCGGGTCGTCAACGTGCTGGACTTGGCCGCCGTGTGGATCACCGGCCGCACCCAGCGCGGTTCGCTCATGTTCTACCTCTCGGTCATCCTGATCACGGCGATCGTCGTGCCGCTGGTGGCGCTGATCGCGGAGGAGACCCCGCCCCTGGGGGCGCTGCGGGTCTCCGACGGCCCCGGGCAGCTGATCGCCGGCGTGGCCATGGTCGTCGCGGCCCTGCTGGTGCCCCTGGCCCGCAAGCGCTTCCTCGCGGTGCTGCTCGTGTCGGTCACGGGCTACGGGCTGGCCCTCATCTTCGCCCTGCAGGGCGCACCGGACCTCGCCCTGACGCAGACGCTCGTCGAGACCGTCCTGCTCGTGGCGTTCGTGCTCGCCCTGCGCTCGCTGCCCGCCCCCCTGTGGCACCGCAACCCGGCCGGGCGCCGGCTGCTGCGCGGCACCATCGCGGTCACCTTCGGGCTGTTCATGATGGCGCTCGCGGCCTTCAGCATCTCCTCCCGCACGGCCGACCCGATCTCCCTGGAGCTGCCCCGCATGGCCTACGAGCTCGGCGACGGCCAGAACGTCGTCAACGTGATCCTCGTGGACATCCGCGCGTGGGACACGTTCGGGGAGATCTCCGTGCTCGTGCTCGCCGCCACCGGGGTGGCCTCCCTGATCTTCGTCACGGGTCGCGGGGACCGCATCGTCCGCTCCGGGGACGATCCCACCACCGACCAGCTGCGGGTGATCCGGCGGCGCAACGCCGCGGCCGTCTCGCCCGGCGGCGAGCCCCTGGAGGTGGGGCTGGCTCGCCGCGACGACGACCTCGAGGACCCCTACCTGCTCGCCGGGCGGACGATGGCCCCCGAGCGGCGCTCGATCGTCTTCGAGGTCGTCACCCGGCTGCTGTTCCACACGTTCATGATGGTCTCCCTCTACCTGCTGATCGCCGGGCACAACGACCCCGGCGGAGGGTTCGCGGGCGGTCTCATGGCCGGCCTCGCCCTGACCGTGCGCTACCTCGCGGGCGGGCGCTACGAGCTGGAGCTGGCCACGCCGATCAACGCGGGCACGATGCTCGGGACGGGCCTGGCGCTCGCCGCGCTCTACGCCGTCACCCCGGTGTTCTTCGGCGGGTCGGTGATGCAGAGCTACACCTTCGAGGCCGAGCTGCCACTCTTCGGGGCGGAGAAGTTCGTGACCGCCCTGATCTTCGACATCGCGGTCTATCTCATCGTGGTGGGGCTCATCCTGGACATCCTGCGCTCGCTCGGCGGCCGGATCGACCAGCGGATCGAGGAGGACGCGGTCCGCCGGCGGCGGCGCACCCCTGGACGCGGCACGCGCATCCGCGTCACGCGGCAGCGGAAGGTGTCCGCCGGCGCCCCCGCGGGAGCGACCGCGGCGGCCTCCGCGACATCGCCGACCGCGATCGCCCGGATCCGCACCGACGGAGGGAACGAGCACCGATGACCGTGAACCTGACCCTGCTGGTCGTGATGGGCGTGCTCTACGCCGTGGGCGTGTACCTGCTGCTCGAGCGCTCGCTCACCCGCGTGCTGCTCGGGCTGATGCTGCTGACCAACGGCACGAACCTGCTGATCCTGCACGCCGGCGGGGCCGCCGGGTCCGCGCCCCTGTACGAGGGGTCGATCGCCGCGGAGGACTACAGCGACCCGCTGCCCCAGGCCCTCATCCTCACCGCCATCGTGATCTCCCTCGCCGTCACCGCGTTCCTGCTGGGCATGATCTACCGGTCCTGGGTCCTCGGGCGCCGGGACGAGATCCAGGACGACGTCGAGGACCGGCGCGTGGCGCGGCAGTCCTCCTACGACATGGAGGACGACGCCGACGTCCCCGCCGACACCACGGAGTTCGACGACGCCCCGCGGCCCCAGGACCCCGGTGAGTCCCTGGAGACCCCGGGTGTGCGCGGCGTCGACGAGTGGGGAGGGAGGCGGTGACCGTCGACTTCGCCCAGCTGGCCCCCCTGGCCGTCATCATCCCGTTCCTCGGGGCGGCCCTGAGCCTCCTGCTCCTGCGGCGCAACGCCCTCCAGCGGACCGTGGCCATCGGCTCGCTCGTGCTCACCCTCGCGGTCGAGGCGCTCATCCTCGGGACCACGTGGAACCTCGGCCCGCAGGCCGTCCACCTCGGCGGCTGGGAGGCGCCCTGGGGCATCGTCATGGTCGTGGACCAGCTCTCGTCCCTGATGCTCGTGGTCTCCACGGTCGTCTCCCTCGCCGTGCTCGTCTACGCGAGCGGGCAGGGCGTGGCCGACGGCGACGAGGAGGGGCCGATCTCGATCTTCCACCCCTCCTTCCTGATCCTCGTGGCGGGGGTCTCCAACGCCTTCCTCGCCGGGGACCTGTTCAACCTCTACGTGGGGTTCGAGATCCTGCTGACCGCGTCCTACGTGCTCATGACGATGGGCGGGACCGTGCAGCGGATCCGCACCGGCGTGACCTACGTGGTGGTCTCGGTGATCTCCTCCGTGCTGTTCCTGATCACCATCGCGATGATCTACGCGGCCACGGGCACCATCAACATGGCCGATCTCTCGGTCAAGCTCGAGGGCCTGCCGGTGGGGACGCAGATGCAGCTGCACCTGATGCTGCTCATCGCGTTCGGCATCAAGGCCGCGGTCTTCCCGCTGTCCTTCTGGCTCCCGGACTCCTACCCGACCGCCTCCGCGCCCGTGACCGCCGTGTTCGCCGGCCTGCTGACCAAGGTGGGCGTGTACTCAATCATCCGCACCGAGACCGTGCTCTTCCCCGGGGAGCGGCTCGACGACCTCCTGATGTGGGTCGCGCTGCTCACCATGGTGGTCGGCATCCTGGGCGCGCTCGCGCAGATCGACATCAAGCGCATGCTGTCCTTCACCCTGATCAGCCACATCGGGTACATGATCTTCGGGGTGGCCGTGGGCACCCAGGAGGCGCTCTCCGCCACGGTCTACTACGTGGCCCACCACATCGTGATCCAGACGAGCCTGTTCCTCGTGGCCGGGCTGATCGAGCGCCGCGGGGGGTCCACCAACGTGGACCGGCTGGCCGGGATGGCCAAGATCTCGCCGCTGCTCGCGCTGCTCTACCTCGTGCCCGCGCTCAATCTCGGCGGGATTTTTCGAANCTGCATGGGGAGCAAAAGGCATGGGCAGCTCAATTGCCCTTCGGTGGAGTCACCGGCAGTAGGTCTGACCTCGCTTGGGCCCTGGCGGCAAAACAAGTTCGAAAATGGGCAAGACCGGTCTGCTGCAGGCCGGCGTGGACCAGGGCGACGGGCTGGCCTACGCCCTCGTCGCCGGCTCCGTGGCGGTGTCCCTCCTGACCCTGCTCGCCCTGATCCGGGTGTGGAACCGCGTGTTCCTGCGCGCCCCGGAGGACGCGGAGTACCCGGACCCCATCCTGCTGGCCCCGGTGCCCGCCGGCTCCCGGTTCCTGCTGACCTCGGGTGCCGTCGACGACCAGGCGGGCCGCTTCGCGGGCAAGGGCGACGTGCGCCTGATGTCCCCCTCGATGCTGGGCGGGGCCTCGGCCCTCGTCGCCGCGGGGGTGGCCCTGACCGTGTTCGCCGGGCCGCTGTTCCAGCTCGCGGACAACGCCGCGGAGAACCTCGTCCGCCCCGAGCGCTACGTCGAGGCCGTGCTGGACCCCGCGTCCGCGCCGCGGCCCGTCGTGGAGGAGGCCCCGTGACCCGCCCCAAGAATTCCCTGCTCGTCGAGCTGCCGCTGCTGGTGTGGCTCGTGGTGGTGTGGGGCGCCCTCTGGGGCGACTTCGGCCCCGGCAACCTGCTGGTCGGACTGGTCCTGGCCCTGCTCGTCACCTGGGTGCTCTACCTGCCGCCCGTCCATCTGTCCGGCCGGTTCAACCCGTTCCAGTTCGCCCTCTTCGCCGTGACGTTCGTGTGGCAGGTCGCCAAGGCGAGCTTCGAGGTGATGCTCATTGCGATCCTCGTGGGCCCGCGCGCGCGCAACGCCGTGGTCGGCGTCCAGCTGCGCACGCGCTCCGACCTGCTCCTGACGGCCACCGGCCACACCATGACCCTGATCCCGGGCTCGCTCGTGGTGGAGGTGGACCGGGCCTCCGGCACGCTGTACTTCCACGCGCTCAACGTCCGCAGCGCTCAGGAGGCCGAGGACTTCCGCCGGTCCGCCCTCCGGGTGGAGGCGGCCTGGATCCGGATCATGGGCACCCCGGAGGAGCTCGCCGCCCTGCGGGCCGAGCGGGGCGGCGGACGGGCCTCCGGCACGGACCGGCCGGACAGCGCCGCGCTCAGCTCGCCGATCACCGCGAGCCTGCAGATCGTGGGCCGCCGCCGGGACGAGGTGCCCACCGGGTCCCCGGCGGACGCCCCGGGATCCACCCCCACCGACACCCACGAGGAGGACCACCCGTGATGCAGATCGCCGTGGCCGTCGCGGCCGTGCTGCTCAGCGCGGCCGCCGCGGGCACCCTCTACCGCCTCGCCAAGGGCCCCTCCCTGCTGGACCGCGTGGTGGCCACGGACGTGCTGCTGGCCATCGTCGCGGCCGCCCTCGCCGTGGACATGGCCTACCACGGCCACCTCAACAACCTGATCCTCATGGTGATCGTCTCGCTGGTCGGGTTCATCGGCTCCGTGACGGTGGCGCGCTTCGCCACCCAGACCGCCGAGCACGGGCGGTGAGCGCCGTGCTGGACACTGTCCTGGACGCCGCCGCGGCCGTGTGCCTCGTGGTCGGCGCGCTCATGTCCCTCGCCGCAGGGATCGGCCTGGTCCGCTTCCCGGACCTCCTGACGCGCATGCACGCCGGCACCAAGCCCCAGGTCTTCGGGCTGCTCCTCATGCTCACGGCAGTCGCCCTCGAGAACCGCGAACCCGTCATGATCCCGCTCATCGCCCTCGGCTGGATCTTCCAGCTGCTCACCGTGCCCGTCTCGGCGCACATGGTGGGACGCTCGACGTACCGCACCAAGCACCTGAACCGGACCACGCTGACCCAGGACGACCTGCAGAAGGTCCTCAACCGCGCCGCGGAGGGCGGGGCGGAGGGCTCCGCGGAGGGCGTCGCCGCGGGACCGCCGGTGCCGAGCCCGGACGGCCGGCGGGCGGACGGACAGCAGACTGACGGATCGCCGGGGACGCGTTAGGCTGGGCAGGATCGACAGGGCGCACCCGCGTCCCCCTCGGACGACAAGGAGCAGCACTCCATGAACACCAAGGTCCTCGAACTCGTGGGCACCGGCCTCTCGCTCGGCGGCGTGGCGCTCTCGCACAAGGTGCTCGGCGCGGCGTGGACGCGCATCACCGGCGACCCGCCCCCCGCCAAGAACCCGGACCCGGACGAGGCCTGGACGGGCATCATCATCTGGTCGCTCGTCACCGGTCTCGTGGGCACCGTCATCAAGGTCGGCATCTCCCGCCAGATCGCGAAGATGGAGAACAGGCCGCGGACGAACCCCAAGGCCTCGAGCCAGGCCGAGGTCTGAGGCCCGGCGAGCACCTCGCTCAGGGGCCCGTCCGGCCGGACACCGCACCGGTGTCCGGCCGGACGGGCCCCTGCGTCGTTCACCGGCCGTGCGCCGGCAGTGCACGGGGCGGGCGGGGGAGAGGTAGACTCGGTGCCACTGAACGACAGGGGAGCGCCCCGCCGGTGAGACCGGCGCGGCGCTGAGAGTGCGGATCGCCGCAGACCCTCGAACCTGCTCCGGTTAGCACCGGCGAAGGGAGTCGAGCATCTCAGGGGTGCTTCCCCGGGAACGCGCCACCGGCGCGGCCCGCGGAACCCCGTCCCCTCCTGGCACCGACGGCTCGCTGAGCCCAGGAGGAATCCACCGTGAACACCACCACCCACCGCCCCGCCCGCCGCCCCGGCACGTCCCGCGCGTCGTCCTGGCGCGTCGTCGACATCGTCGTGGCCGCCGTCCTCGCCGCCGTGTGCGCGGTCGTCTTCTGGGCGTGGTCGAACCTGCTCTACCCCGTGGTCGGCACGGCCGCGGTCGCCTACCCGCCCGCCGTAGGGCTGATCGCCGGCGGCTGGCTCGTGGCCGGCGTGCTCGGCGGGCTGATCATCCGCAAGCCCGGCGCCGCGCTGTTCTGCGAGCTGCTCGCCGCCGTGATCGAGAGCTTCCTGGGCACCCACTTCGGTCTGCTGGTCGTGCTCTCCGGTCTCGTCCAGGGCATCGGTGCGGAACTGGCCTTCGCCGCCTTCCGGTACCGCCGGTTCGACGCCCTCGTGGCGGCCGTGGCGGGCGCCGTGAGCGGGATCTTCCTCGGCGTCCACGAGAACATCGTCTACAACTACGAGTGGGCGCTGAGCCACCAGGTGGTCTACGTGGTCCTGACGGCCGTCTCCGGGGCGGTGCTCGCGGGCCTGCTGATGCAGGCCGTGGTGCGGGCCCTCGCGGCCACCGGCGTGCTGCAGGGCCTCGCGTCGGGGCGGGCCGTGCGGCGATGACGGCTCCCACGACCCCGGACCCCGTGGTGCCCGCCGGCCGCGGGGCCCGGGTCGAGGCCCGCGGCTTCGGCTGGCACCACCCCGGGCGGGACGCGGCGGCGCTGCGCGGCCTGGACCTCGTGGTCGAGCCGGGGGAGCGCGTGCTCCTGCTGGGACCCAGCGGGGCGGGCAAGTCCACCCTCCTGCACGCCCTGGCGGGAGTCCTCCACGACGACGACGGGCAGTCCGCCTCCGGCGAGCTGCTGCTCGACGGCATGCCGCCGGAGCAGGCGCGCGGCCGGGCCGGGCTCGTGCAGCAGGACCCCGAGTCCCAGGTGGTGCTGTCCCGGATCGGGGACGACACCGCCTTCGGCCTCGAGAACCTCGCGGTGCCCCGGGAGCAGATCTGGCCGCGGGTGCGCGCGGGGCTCGACGACGTGGGGCTGGACCTCCCCCTCGACCACTCCACCGCGGCCCTGTCCGGCGGGCAGAAGCAGCGCCTGGCGCTCGCGGGCGCCGTGGCCATGAGCCCGGGGGTGCTGCTGCTCGACGAGCCGACCGCCAACCTGGACCCCGCCGGCGTGCGGCAGGTCCGCGACGCCGTGGTGTCCTGCCTCGACCGCAGCGGCGCCACGCTCGTGGTCGTGGAGCACCGTGTCGCCGTGTGGGCCGAGGTCGTGGACCGCGTCGTCGTGCTCGGCCGGGACGGGAGCATCACCCACGACGGCGCGCCGGGCCGGGTGCTCGGCGCCGCGGCCGACGAGCTCAGCGGCGCGGGGGTGTGGGTGCCCGGCCGGGTGCCGGCCACGCGTGCGCCCGCTCGCCCCGCCGCGGATCCCCGTGCAGGCTCCTCCGGTGCACATCCCGCCGGGGGTCCCGCCGGAACCCGGGCCGCCGGCTCCGGGGCGGACGGCGCACCGCTGCTGAGCGCCACCGGTCTGGGCGTCTCGCGCAGCCAGCCGTCGGCGCGGCAGCTGCGCGCCCGGCGGCGGGCGCGGCGTCGCGGCCGCCCGGTGGACGACGCCGCCGCGGGCCGGGACCTCCCCACGGCGGTGGCCGGCGTGGAGCTGACCCTGCGCCGCGGCCGCGCGCTCGCGCTGACCGGGCCCAACGGCGCCGGCAAGTCCACGCTCGCGCTGACGCTGGCGGGTCTGCTCGCCCCCGTGCGCGGCACCGTGCGGGCCCACCCGGTCCTCGACCGCGGCGCGGGCCCCGACCCGCTCGAGTGGAGCGGCCGGGAGCTCGTGGCCCGCGTGGGGACGGTCTTCCAGGAGCCCGAGCACCAGTTCCTGCGGGCCACCGTGCGGGCCGAGCTCGAGCTCGGCCCCCGGCTGGCCGGCACGCCGGTGGCCGAGCGGGAGCGCCGCACGGACGAACTGCTCCGCCGGCTGCGGCTCTCGCACCTGGCCGACGCCAACCCGTTCACCCTCTCCGGGGGCGAGAAGCGGCGGCTGTCCGTGGCCACGGTGCTCGCCACGGACCCGGACGTGCTGGTGCTCGACGAGCCGACGTTCGGTCAGGACGCCCTGACGTGGGCGGAGCTCGTGGACCTGCTCGTGGAGCTCGTCGACGCCGGCACGTCGGTCCTCGCCGTGACCCACGACGAGGACTTCGTGCGGGCGCTCGGCGCCGAGGTGCTGGCGCTGGGCACCCCGAGCGAGCGGGGCCGCGCCGCTCGCACGGCACCGGCGGCGGGAGGGGCGCCGGCCGTTCCTGTCGTGCGGTCCGCGTCCGCGGCGGGGAAGACCGCGGCTGCTCCTGCCGTGCGGTCCGGGGCCGCGGCAGGGAGTGCCCCGGCCGCTCCGGCGGCGCCGGGGGCCGGCGCGGTGCGGGTCGTCCCCGTCCGGCGGGAGCCCGTCCGGTGAGCGCCGCCGCGATCGCGCCGTCGGCCCGGACCTCGCTGCTGGGGCGCACGAACGCGGTGGTCAAGCTGGCCGGGGCGCTGCTGCTGACCGTGGTGCTGCTGCTCAGCGCGGACCCCGTGACGTCGGGGACCGTGCTGCTGGGCGAGGTGCTGCTGCTGGCGCTGGCCGGTCAGCGCCCGCTCGCGCTGCTGCGCCGGGCGTGGCCGGTGGTCGTGGCGGCACTCGTGAGCGGGTGGGGCACGGCCCTGCTCGCCGAGGACTCCGGGCCGGTGCTGCTCGACCTGGGGGTCACCGGGATCTCGTCCGGCTCGGTGGCCGCAGGGGCGGCGATCGCCCTGCGCGGGCTGGCGCTGGCGCTGCCCGGGCTGATGCTGGTACTCACCACGGATCCCACGGACCTCGCCGACGGCCTCGCCCAGACGCTGCGCCTGCCGGCCCGCTTCGTGCTCGCGTCCCTGGCCGCGCTGCGGCTGGTGGGGGTGATGGTCTCCGAGTGGGCCACCCTGGCGATGGCGCGGCGGGCGCGCGGGGCGGGGTCCGGGCACGGTCCGGTGGGCGCGCTGCGGGAGTTCGGCGGCCAGGCCTTCACGCTGCTGGTGCAGTCCCTGCGACGGGCCACCCGGCTGTCGGTCACCATGGAGGCCCGCGGCTTCGGTGCGGGTCCGCGCACGTGGGCCCGCGTCCCGGGGTACTCCTGGCGGGACGCGGCGGTCCTCACGGGCTGCGCTGCGGCCGCCGCGGCGGGCCCGGCGGTGTCCGTCCTGCTCGGGACGCACCGGTTCATCTGGGCCTGAGCGAAGGATCAGGCCTGCTGGACCCAGCTCGTGACGAGCTTCGTCAGGTCCGGGTCCACCGGCAGCGGCTGGTGGTCGAGCCGGCGCACCGGCACCGCGAGCCGGACGCTGGAGACCAGCCACACGGCGTCGGCCTCCATGAGGTCCGCCGGGTACAGGGGCCCGTAGCCGAGCTCCCAGCCGTCCCGGCGGGCGGCGGCGAAGATCTTGGCCTGCGTGGTGCCCGGCAGGATCCCGTGCGAGGGCTCCGGCGTCAGCAGGGTGCGGCGGCCGACGCGCACCCGGGCGCAGACCACGGAGGACGTCGCGCCCTCCAGGACCCTGCGCCCCTCCGTGGTGAAGACCGCCTCGTCCGCGCCGAGGGAGCGGGCGTGGCGCAGGGCGGCCATGTTGATCGCGTAGGAGAGCGTCTTGGCCCCCGGGAGCAGCCACGGGTACCCGGCGTCCTGGGCGGGGTCGTGGCCGCGCGGCAGCAGCACCGCGGTCACGCCGTCCCGGCGCTGCCGGAACGTCGTCTCCGGCACGGGGCTCACCACGATCCAGGACCACGGGCCGTCCGCCGGGGTGCCGCGGCTGATCACCACCTTGACGGCGTGCTCGGCCCCCAGACCGCCGTCCCCGCCGGGGGCGGCGTGAGCGAGCGCCAGCTCCACCGCCCCGCGCACGTCCCGCGCCGACGGCACGGGCAGCTGCGCCAGCCGCGCGGAGGCCGACAGCCGCTGGTGGTGGGCCTCGAACTTCTGCACGAGCCCGTCGACGGCGCGCATGGTCTCGAAGACGCCGTCCCCCCGGGTGAGCCCCTGGTCGTCGATCCGCACGAGCGGAACGGACGGATCGGCGAGGACGCCCTCCGGGTGGGCGGCGTCGAGGACGACGACGGTGCTGGTCACGGATCCTCCTGTCGGTGCGGCCGCGGGGCTCAGCAGACCGGGCCGGGGTGCAGGATGTCCACCTGTTCCCAGACGTGGTCCTCCGCCAGGTAGGCGTCCTCCTGGGCGGCCCAGCGGTCCCAGTGCTCGGCGTAGTAGGAGCCGTCACGGCTCAGCGCGCGGTCGTAGCGCAGGGCGGTGGGCAGCTCGACCCACACGGAGACGTCCAGCAGCTCCCGGGCCTCGGCGCTGCACGCGCCGACGCCCTCCAGGATCACGACCTCCGCCACACGGGTCAGCCGCGGGGTCCCCGGGGAGCCGGTGACCCAGTCCCAGGCGCTCCACTCGGCGTCCCGGCCCTGGTCGAGGGGCGTGAGGACCTCGTCCACGTAGGTGCGGCGGCCGGGGCCGAGCCCGTCCCAGCCCGGGTAGAGGTCCTCGAGGTGGAAGAGCGTCACGTCCCGCACCGGGCGCAGCACCGCGGCGAGCTGCTCGGCGAGGCTGGTCTTGCCGGCCCCCGAACGCCCGTCGATGCCGATGAGGTAGGGGCGGCGGGTGGGGGAGGGGAGCAGCCGCGCCAGGTTGGTGCCGGCGGGGTGGGCCGCCGCGAGCGCCGGATCCAGCTCGAGCTCGATGTCGATCACGCGCGCCCAGCGTCCTGAGCGGATCCCCGGTCGGCGCCGAGCTCCCGGGCGACGGCGCGGACCACGCCCGGCACGGCGGCGTCGATCATGCCCCAGGTGGACTCGAAGTCCTCGGGCCCCCCGTACCAGGGGTCGTAGATCCCCAGGTCGCCGTGCTCGAGATCTTCGACGGCGGGGTCGAACTCCCGCAGCAGCCGCACCTTGGCGGCGGCGGAGCGGTCCGGTGCGAGCGCCCGCAGGCGCTGCCAGTGCACCACGTCCAGCGCGAGTACGAGGTCCCGGTCGCCGAAGCGGACGGGGTCGAAGACCTGCGCCGCGTGCGCGGAGGCGTCGAGCCCCTCGCGGCGCAGGAGGTCGCCGGCGCGGGGGTCCACGGGGTTGCCGAGCTCCTCGTCGCTGACGCCGGCCGAGTCGATCCGCACGCGCCCGGCCAGTCCTGCGGCCTCGAAGGCGCGGCGCAGGGCGAACTCCGCCATGGGCGAGCGGCAGATGTTGCCGGTGCACACGGCCACGATCGAATACATAGCGCGCAGTCTAAGCCGTCCGGTCCCGGCACGAGAAGTGCGGCCGCCGCCCCGAGGGGCGACGGCCGCACGGCGCGGGTCCGGTCAGGGCCGGCGGACGGTCGGGTCGAGCGGTCGCTGCTCGTCCGGGTCCAGTCGTTCCTGACCGGCGTCCGGGCGCTCCGGCTCCTGGTCGGCCTGCTGGCCGGAGCTCGAACCGGTCTCCGCGGCGAGGTCGATCTCCTCGCCGTTCTCGTCGACCCGTCGGTACCAGTCCGTGACGGCCGGGTCGTGCGAGTCGAACGTCTCGCCGGCGGCACGGGCCCCGGGGGCGTGCTCCACCTGCAGGGCGAAGTCGTCGCCGTGCTCCTCGATGCCGTGGATCACGGCCTTGCGCACCGCCGTGAGGGCGAACGCGTGGCGGATCGTGGCGGGGTCGCTGCGCAGGTCCTTGTAGAAGGCGACCATGAGGAAGGCGACGATCACCGCGAACGGCAGGGCCGAGACGGTCACGAGGTTCTGCATCCCGGTCAGGGCGTCGTCGCCGCCCACGAGCATCATGACCGTTGCGATGCCGCCGAGGCACAAGCCCCAGAACACGACGATCGGCCGGTTCGGCTCCGGCTGGCCCCGCTGGGACAGCGTGCCCATGACGATGGACGCGGAGTCCGCGCTGGTCACGAAGAAGATGCCGATGACGACCATGGCGAGCACCGACGTGATCGCGCCGAAGGGTAGGGCGTCGAGCATGCCGAACAGCGCGGCCTCCTGGCCGCCCGCGGCGGCCAGGTCGGTCCCGGTGCGCTGCAGGTACATGGACGTGCCGCCGATGACCACGAACCAGAGCACGCACATGGAGGAGGGGACCACGAGCACCACGGTCACGAACTGGCGCAGCGTGCGGCCGCGGGAGATCTTGGCGATGAACATCCCGACGAACGGGGACCAGGACAGCCACCAGGCCCAGTAGAAGACGGTCCAGCCGCCGGCGAAGGTGGTGGCGTCCTCGCCCCAGCCGCCGGTCTGCCCGGTCATCCAGAGGTACTCCTGCAGGTAGGTGCTGAACACGGCGGGGACCAGGTCCAGGATCAGGACAGTGGGCCCGGCCACGAACACGAACAGGGCGAGCAGGAACGCCAGCAGCAGGTTCGTGTTGGAGAGGTAGCGGATGCCGCGGGCCACGCCGGAGACCGCGGAGACCACGAAGGCGGCGGTGAGGACGGCGATGATCGCGATGAGCCCGCCGTTGCCGAGCGGTCCCCAGCCGGCGACGATCTCGAGGCCCCGGGAGATCTGCAGCGCGCCGATCCCGAGCGAGGCGGCGGTGCCGAAGAGGGTCGCGAAGATGGCGAACACGTCGATGAGCCGGCCCAGGCCGCCCTCGGCGCGCCGCTGGCCGATCAGCGGCACGAAGATCCGGCTGATGAGCGGGGAGCGTCCGCGCCGGTAGGCGCCGTACGCGACGGCCGCGCCGACCACGGCGTACATGGCCCAGGGGTTGAGACCCCAGTGGAAGGCGGTCTGGACGAGGGCGTAGACGGTCATCTCCTCGGAGCCGGGTTCCGCCCCGAAGCCGGGGACGCCCGCGCCGAAGTGGCTCAGCGGCTCGGAGGCGCCGTAGAACATCAGGCCGATGCCCATGCCGGCGGCGAAGAGCATGGCGAGCCACGAGAAGAAGGAGTACTCGGGCTTCTCGTCGTCCATGCCCAGGGGGATCCGCCCGGTCCGGGTGAAGCCGACCACGAGCATGAACAGCACGGCGGCCGTGGACAGGGCGGTGAAGAACCACCCGGTGTTGCCGGTCACCCAGCCCAGGGCCGCGGTGGAGGCGGCCGTCAGGGACTCGGTGGAGAGCACGCCCCAGGCGATGAACCCCACGATCAGCGCGGCGGTGACGGTGAAGACCACCTTGTCCGTGCCGTAGTTCAGCTTCTGGTCCTCGACGGCGATGCCGGGGACGAGGGCGGGGTGGATGCCGTGCGGGTAGTTGATCTCGCGCAGCACCTCCCGCGGCTTCGGCCGGCGGGAGCCGTCGGCCTCACTGGACGGATGCGGCGAATGGGGTGGCGTAGTGCTCACGGTGGCTCCTGAGGTGTCGGGGTGCGTGCGGTGTCGTGTCGGTGCGTGCGGTGACGTGCGGGGCGGACCCGGGGGTGTGGCGGTGGCCCGCGGGAACGGGCACAAACACTCCACGGTATCCGACGTCCCGACCCAGCGGGAGGGAGTGCGCGGCGTCTCACATCCCCGGCACCCCGGGTTGAGTCGATGTGGCTCAACTTAAGTTGACATCAGCGGCTCACGTGGCAGACTTGAGCCAGGAAAACTCAAGAACTGAGACCTCCGGGACCCCAACGGGGCCGGTACGGCCCGCCCGGTTCAGCTCGACCCGAAGGAGAACACGTCCATGTCTCGTGCAGTAGGAATCGACCTCGGCACCACCAACTCCGTGGTGTCCGTGCTGGAGGGCGGCGAGCCCACCGTCATCGCCAACGCCGAGGGCAACCGGACCACGCCGTCCGTCGTCGCCTTCTCCAAGGACGGCGAGACCCTGGTGGGCGACATCGCCAAGCGCCAGGCCGTCACCAACGTGGACCGCACGATCGCCTCGGTGAAGCGCCACATGGGCACCGGGTGGTCCACCGACATCGACGGCAAGAAGTACACGCCGCAGGAGATCTCGGCGCGCATCCTGATGAAGCTCAAGACCGACGCCGAGTCCTACCTCGGCGACAAGGTCACCGACGCCGTGATCACCGTCCCGGCGTACTTCAACGACGCCGAGCGCCAGGCCACCAAGGAGGCCGGTGAGATCGCCGGCATGAACGTGCTGCGCATCGTCAACGAGCCCACCGCCGCGGCGCTCGCCTACGGCCTGGAGAAGGGCAAGGAGGACGAGCTCATCCTGGTCTTCGACCTCGGCGGCGGCACCTTCGACGTCTCCCTGCTGGAGGTCGGCAAGGACGAGGACGACTTCTCCACCATCCAGGTCCGCTCGACCGCCGGCGACAACCGCCTCGGCGGCGACGACTGGGACCAGCGCGTGGTCGACTGGCTGCTGGCGCAGGTGAAGTCGAAGACCGGCGCGGACCTGTCCAAGGACAAGATCGCCCTGCAGCGCCTGAAGGAGACCGCGGAGCAGGCCAAGAAGGAGCTGTCCTCCGCGACCAGCACCAGCATCTCCCTGCAGTACCTGTCCGTGACCCCCGAGGGCCCGGTGCACCTGGACGAGCGCCTCACCCGCGCCAAGTTCGAGGAGCTCACCCGGGACCTGCTCGAGCGCACCGAGAAGCCGTTCAAGGACGTCATCGCCGAGGCCGGCATCTCCGTGTCCGACATCGACCACGTGGTGCTGGTGGGCGGCTCGACCCGCATGCCCGCCGTCGCGGAGACCGTCCAGCGCCTGGCCGGCAAGGAGCCCAACAAGGGCGTGAACCCGGACGAGGTCGTCGCCGTCGGCGCCGCGATCCAGGCGGGCGTGCTCAAGGGCGACCGCAAGGACGTGCTGCTGATCGACGTGACCCCGCTGTCGCTGGGCATCGAGACCAAGGGCGGCGTGATGACCAAGCTCATCGAGCGCAACACGGCGATCCCCACCAAGCGGTCCGAGACCTTCACCACCGCCGAGGACAACCAGCCGTCCGTGTCCATCCAGGTCTTCCAGGGCGAGCGCCAGTTCACCCGGGACAACAAGAACCTGGGCACCTTCGAGCTGACCGGCATCGCCCCCGCCCCGCGCGGGATGCCGCAGATCGAGGTCACCTTCGACATCGACGCCAACGGCATCGTGCACGTCTCCGCGAAGGACAAGGGCACCGGCACCGAGCAGTCGATGACCATCACGGGCGGGTCCTCCCTCTCCAAGGAGGACATCGACCGGATGGTCAAGGACGCCGAGGCCAACGCCGAGGCGGACCGGGTGCGCCGCGAGGCGGCCGACCTGCGCAACAACGCGGAGCAGCAGGCGTACTCCGTCGACAAGCTCCTGAAGGACAACGACGAGAAGCTGCCCGCGGACGTCAAGTCCGAGGTGCAGGCGGACGTCGACGCCCTGAAGAAGGCGCTCGAGGGCGAGGACGAGGACGCCGTGAAGTCGGCCTACGACAAGCTGCAGCAGTCCCAGACCAAGCTCGGCGAGGCCCTCTACGCGCAGTCGCAGACCGAGGGCGCCGAGGGCGCCCCGGGTGCGGGCGCCACCGGTGCCACCGGTGACGAGGACATCGTCGACGCCGAGGTCGTCGACGACGAGGACGAGAAGAAGTGAGCATGCCCGACCCCACGCCAGGACCCGACGAGAACGCGGACGACCACGGCGCCGGGAGCGTTCCCGGCGACCACGCCGCGCACCCCGGCGAGCAGTCCGCGCAGGACTCCGGCGCCGGCGCCCGCGAGGAGGCCGGGCCGGAGGGCCTGACGGTGGACGACATCCTCTCGACGCCACAGTCGACGGAGGCGGAGTCCGGGGACGCCGCACCGGCGCCGGCCGCCGCGGAGGACTCCCCGGCGGCGGCCCTCGCCGAGGAGCGGCTCGAGGAGCTGCGCCGGCTGCAGGCCGAGTTCGTGAACTTCAAGCACCGCACGGCGCGCGAGAAGGAGCAGCTGCGGACCTTCGTGACGGGCGACCTCCTGCAGACGCTGCTGCCGGTGTTCGACGACATCGACGCGGCCCGGCAGGCGGGCGACCTCACCGACGGCCCGTTCGCGGCGATCGCGAACAAGCTCGAGGAGACCCTCGTGCGGCACGGGTTGGTGCGCCTCGGGGAGGTCGGGGAGAAGTTCGACCCCAACGTCCACGAGGCGGTGCTGCAGCAGCCCACGAGCGAGGTCGAGCCGGACCAGGTCTCGATGGTGCTGCGCTCCGGCTTCCGGATCGGCGAGCGCGTGGTGCGGCCGGCCCAGGTCGCCGTCGCGGTCGCCGAGTGAGGCCGGACCCGGCCTGATCCCGGCGACGTCAGGGGAGGCCCGTCCCTCGGGCCTCCCCTGACCCGTCCACCCGTCCCCGGCGCCGCGGCGCCGGGGACGACCCCCGGACCACCACCGGGTCCTGCTCCGCAGGACCCCGACCGGCCCCACAGAAAGGAGGCGTCATGGCCAGCCAGGACTGGATCGACAAGGACTTCTACAGCATTCTCGGCGTCTCCAAGGACGCGTCCGCCGCCGACGTCAAGAAGGCCTACCGCAAGCTCGCCCGCCAGTACCACCCGGACCAGAACCCGGGGGACACGGAGGCCGAGCAGCGGTTCAAGGACATCACCGAGGCGAACTCCGTGCTCTCCGACCCCGAGGAGCGCAAGCAGTACGACGCGATCCGCGCGATGGGCTCCGGGGCGCGCTTCACCGCCGGCGGCCCCGGCGGCGCCGGGGGCTCGGCCAACTTCGAGGACCTCTTCGGCGACATCTTCGGCGGAGGCGGCGGAGGACGCCGCCGCCGCACGACCTACTCCACCGGCGGCGCGGGCGGCCCCGGCGGCCCGGGCGGGTTCGAGGACCTGTTCGCCCAGTTCGGCGGTCAGACCGGGTACGGGGCGCCGGGCGGCTACGGCGGATATCAGGCCCCGCCGACGCGCGGGGAGGACATCCGGACGGAGACGACCATCCCGTTCCGCTCCTCGGTGCACGGCACCACGGTCAAGCTGCGCCGGGGCAATGGCCAGGAGACCACGGTGCGGATCCCGCGCGGCGTGCGCGACGGGCAGAAGCTCAAGCTCGCCGGCAAGGGCCACTCGGGTGCAGGCGGCGCCGGCGACCTCTACGTCACCGTCCACGTGACCCCGCACCCCTTCTTCCGGCGCGTCGAGGGCACGGACGACGTCGAGGTCACCGTGCCGATCACGTTCCCCGAGGCGGCCCTGGGCGCCACCATCGAGGTGCCCGTGCTGGACGGCGGCACCGTGCGCGTGAAGGTCCCGGCGGGCACATCCTCGGGCCGGCGCTTCCGCGTCAAGGGGCGCGGGTTCGGCACGGCCAAGGGCACGGGCAACCTGATCGTGACGGTCGAGGTGCACGTGCCGGCCGAGCTGGACGAGCAGGCGCAGGCCGCCGCCCGGGCGTTCGCCGAGGCGACCGCGGACGAGGACCCCCGGGCCCGCCTGGCCGAGAAGGCACGGGTGTGAGATGGCACTGGACGCCGACCAGCCGCTGTTCGTGATCTCCGTGGCCGCGGAGATCGCGGAGATGCACCCGCAGACGCTGCGCCAGTACGACCGGCTCGGCCTCGTCAGGCCGTCCCGGGCCCCCGGCCGCGCCCGCCGCTACTCGCAGCGCGACATCGAGAAGCTGCAGCAGATCCAGGTGCTGTCCCAGCAGGGCGTGTCCCTCGAGGGCATCCGGCGCATCCTCCAGCTGGAGAACCAGGTCGCGGCCCTGCGGTCGCGGGTGGCGGAGCTGTCCCGGGAGCTCGAGGACGCCCGGGACCGGGCCGAGGAGTCCTCGCGGATCTTCGCCGCCGGCGTCGGCGGGGACGTGGTGCGCATGGCCCGCGGCGCCCGCCCCCGGGCCCGCAAGATCTCGCAGGCCGTGGTGCTGTACCGGCCCCCGCGCCAGCAGGAGCGCTGAGCCGCACCGGCGCCCGGGCCGGGCGGTCAGCGCAGGTGCTTCTCGAAGCCCACGTCGTACACGCCGCCCGGATAGACCCGGGCGGTCCCGGGCAGCAGGACGTACCCGCTGCTGCGGTACAGGGCGGCCGCCTCCGGCTGGCGGCTGCCCGTGGTGAGGTGGATGCGCCGGTAGCCCGCCGCGGCGGCGAGCCGCTCGAGCTCGGCCAGGACCCGCCGCGAGATCCCCCGCCGGCGGTGCGCCGGGGCGGTCCACACCCGTTTGAGCTCCGCCGTGGCGTCGTCGTGCCGGCGGAACGCGCCGCCGCCCACCGTCGTGCCGCCCTCGAGGAGGAGCAGGAGCGCTCCGGCGGGGGCGGTGAAGTCGTCGACGGGGTGCTCGGCCATCTCCTCCGCCCCGATCTCGGGACCGTAGCGCTCCACGTACTCGTGGTGCAGGCCCTCGAGCAGCGGCTGCGTGCGGGGATCGCCCGGGGGCACGACGACGAAGCCGTTCCGCTCCGGGCCGGGCAGTGCGGGCACGCCGTTTCGCTCCGCGCCGGGGACGGCGCTCACGCCGTCCGGCGGTAGACGAGGTCGCGGGGGACGCGGCCCGCCTCCTGCGCCTTGCGCTCGAAGCTCGTGAGGACCCGTCCCTCCCAGCGCGGGGCCCATCCGGTGTCCGGGTGCTCGTCGTCGGCGAGCGGGCCCGGGTGGACGTTCTCGAACTGCGGGGACGCGTCGAGGACCTCGCGCATCACCAGGGCGTACTCCTGCCAGTCCGTGGCGAGCCGCCACAGCCCGCCCGGGACGAGCACCCGGGCGGCGAGCTCGGCGAACGCGGGGGAGACCAGGCGCCGCTTGTGGTGGCGGGTCTTGTGCCAGGGGTCCGGGAAGAACACCCACAGCTCGTCGACCGAGGCCGGGGCGAGCATGTGCTCCAGGACCTCGGGCGCGTTGGCCTGCGCCACGCGGACGTTGTCCACCCCGGCCTGGGCCGCCTTGAGCAGCAGATCCGCGATCCCGGGCTTGTACACCTCGACGGCGAGGTAGTTCCGCGCCGGGTCCTGGGCGGCGGCGTGCACGACCGCCTCGCCGAGCCCGGAGCCGACCTCCACGACCAGCGGCGCCTCGCGCCCGAAGGCCGCGGCCGCGTCGAACTCGTGGTCGGGGTGGACGGAGGTGTCCGTGCGCACGCGCGGGACGTCGAGCACCCGGGTGGGCGCCCAGTCGTCCCAGGCCTTCTGGCGGCGGGCGGTGAGGCGGTCGCCGCGGCGCACGAAGGAGTACGGCCGGCGGTGGTACGCCTCGGGGACGGGGCCCTGTGCGGGGCCCTCGGCGGGGGAAGGGGTGTGCTCGCTCATCGCCCTACATCCTAGGGGCTGGGCGGACGGCGGGCGCGTCGGCGCCGGGAACGGGCGGCTCGGACCAGCGCCGGCGGGGCGCCTCCCACGCCGCGAACCGGGCGAGCAGCTCGTCGGCGTCCTGGGCGACCACGGCGGCGTCCCGGTACTCGGGGCGCACGAGACCGGCCGCGGACATCGAGGCCACTGCGTCCAACAGGGGCCTCCAGTAGCCGGCCACGTCGAGGAAGCCGACCGGCTTGGCGTGCACCCCCACCTGCAGCCAGGTCCACGCCTCGAAGATCTCCTCGAGGGTGCCCAGGCCGCCCGGCAGGGCCACGAACCCGTCGGCGAGGGCGGCCATCTCCGCCTTGCGCTCGTGCATCGTCCGGACGATGCGCAGCTCGGTCAGCCCCGTGTGGGCCGTCTCGTCGTCGACGAGCGACTGCGGCATGACCCCGACCACCTCGCCCCCGGCGGCCAGGGCGGCGTCGGCGACGACGCCCATCAGCCCCACATGGCCGCCGCCGTAGACGACGCCCACGCCGCGGTGGGCGAGGGTGGTGGCGAAGGCCCGGGCGGCCTCGGGGAACAGGGGGTCGGAGCCGAGGGATGCCCCGGTGTACACGGCGAGTCTCATGAGGACATTGTCGCTGTCGCAGTCGCAGTCCCTCGTCCCCGCCCCTCGTCCTCGTCCCGCATGTCTGTCCCTCGTCCTTCGCCACGTCGCGGCGTCGATAGCATGAGGCGCGCCCCGCGCCCGCCCTGCCGACCCGTGCCGAAGGACCTCCCGTGAGCTCATCGCCGCCCGACGACCCCGTGCGCTCCCGCCTGCGCCTCTCCGGCGGCAAGGACCGGGTGGTGCTGGTGGCGGCGCTGGGGATCCTCAGCGCGGTGAGCCCGATGGCCACGGACATGTACCTGGCCTCGATGCCTGCCATGGCCGGGCACTTCGGGGCGTCGGCCTCCGCGGTGCAGCTGACGCTGACCACGTACATGGTCGGCATGGCCGTGGGGCAGTTCCTGCTCGGGCCCGTGTCCGACGTGCTGGGCCGGCACCGGCTCATGGTGGCCGGCAACGCGCTGTTCCTGCTCAGCTCCGTCGCCGTGGTCCTGGCCCCGACCATCGGGACGGTGCTGATCCTGCGCGCGGTGCAGGGACTCGCCGGGGCGGCCGGCGTCGTGATCGCCCGCGCGGTGGTCTCGGACATCGCCTCCGGCCGCGGGGCCGCGAAGCTGTTCTCGGTCCTCGCGACCATCACCTCCCTCGCCCCGGTGGTGGCCCCGCTCCTGGGCGGGGTGATCGCCACGGTGGCCCCGTGGCAGACCGTGTTCTGGGTGCTCGCGGCGTTCGGGCTGCTGATGCTGGCGTGCTCCGTGCTCGTGGTCCCCGAGACCCTGCCCCCGCACCGGCGCCACCGCGGCGGGGTCGGCGCCGTCGTCACCGGGTCCTGGCGGGTGCTGCGCACCCCGTCCTTCATGGCCTACGCCCTCGCCTTCGGACTCGCGTTCGGCGCCCTGTTCTCCTACATCTCCGCCTCCTCCTTCGTGCTGCAGAACGTGCTCGGCTACTCGGCGCTCGGCTACTCCGTGGTGTTCGCCGTCAACGCGGGCGGCTCCATCCTGGGCGCGGTCGTCAACACCCGCCTCGTCGACCGGGTCGAGCCCGGCACGATCCTCCGCACCGCGATCGTGGTCATGGCCGCCGTCAACGTGGTGGGCCTGGGCCTGGTGCTGGCCGGGATCACCGGGTGGACCACCCTGGCGCACCTCTTCGTGAGCCAGACCTGCATCGGCTTCGTCATGGGCAACGCCGTGGCCCTCGCCCAGGGCCGGGTCCCGGGCCGGGCCGGGGCCGGGTCGGCGGTGCTCGGACTGGTCCAGTTCCTCCTGGGCGGGCTCGTGAGCCCGCTGACCGGCCTGGCCGGTCAGCACACCGCCGTCCCGATGGCCGTGTCCATGGCGGTGTGCTCGCTGCTCGCCGCGGGAGCCGTGCTGCTCGCGCGCCGCCTCTCGCGGCGGGCGCCGGAGGGCCCCGCCGCCCCGTCCGGCCCGTAACCGGGCGGAAACGGGCAGGAGCCACACTGTGGCCGATCCATCGGTCCCTGACCGGGGGAGCAGCGGACCTGTGATTAGATGCCTTCTGCCGAGACCGAGGTCACAGTCCCGTTCCGGCCCGATTCCTGATCCACCCGACACCCACGGGAGAACACATGCTCCAAACCATCGAGACTGCCCTCGGCGAGCTGGGCGGCATCATCTGGGGGCCCTACGTCCTCATCCCCCTGCTGCTGCTCACCGGTCTGTACCTGACCGTCCGGCTGGGCGGGCTGCAGTTCCACAAGCTGGGCTCCGCGCTGCGACTGGCCCTGTTCGACCGCAAGGACGCGGACGCCCGCGGCGGCGACGTCTCCCAGTTCCAGGCGCTGACCACGGCGCTCGCGGCCACCGTGGGCACCGGCAACATCGTGGGCGTGGCCACCGCGATCTCGATCGGCGGGCCCGGCGCCCTGTTCTGGATGTGGGTCACCGGCCTGCTCGGCATGGCCTCCAAGTACTCCGAGGCGTTCCTGGCCGTGCGGTTCCGCACCACGGATGCCAAGGGTGAGATCTCCGGCGGCCCGCAGTACTACCTGGAGCGCGGCATCCGCAACGGGTTCGGCAAGTTCCTGGCGATCTTCTTCGCCGTCGCCGCCGCGCTGGCCGCGTTCGGCATCGGCAACATGACCCAGGGCAACTCCATCGCCTCCAACCTGGAGAGCTCGTTCAGCGTCCCCACCTGGATCACCGGTGTGGTGCTCGCCGTGCTGACGCTCGCCGTGCTCGTGGGCGGGATCAAGTCCATCGGGAAGGTCACGGCGGGCTTCGTCCCCGTCATGATCCTCTTCTACGTCCTGGGCGCCCTGTTCATCCTCGTCGTCAACGTCGCGGCCATCCCGCAGGCGGTCGTCCTGATCTTCACCGACGCCTTCTCCGGCACGGCGGCCGTCGGCGGGTTCGCCGGATCGGCGATCATGCTGGCCGTGCAGATGGGCGTGGCCCGCGGCATCTTCTCCAACGAGTCCGGCATGGGATCGGCCGCGATCGCAGCGGCCGCGGCCCAGACCACCCACCCGGTCCGCCAGGGGCTGGTCTCCATGACCCAGACCTTCATCGACACCATCATCGTGGTGACCTGCACGGGACTCGTGCTCATCACCACCGGGGTCTGGGAGCAGGGGGCGGACTTCGCCGCGACCATGACCGGCGACGCCTTCAGCCAGGGCCTGCCCGGGCAGTGGGGCCACTACGTGGTCACCATCGGGCTCGTGATGTTCGCCTACTCGACGATCCTCGGGTGGGCCTACTACGGCGAGCGGTGCATGGAGCGGCTCTTCGGCCGGCCGGCCGTGATGCCCTACCGGGTCGTGTTCTCCCTGGTCGTGTTCGTGGGCTGCACCGTGCCGCTGGCGGTGGTGTGGAACTTCGCCGACGTGATGAACGGCCTCATGGCCCTGCCCAACCTCCTCGGGCTGCTGCTCCTCTCCGGGCTGGTCGTCCGCGAGACCAGGCACTACCTGGACCACGACCCCAAGCTGCGGGCGGACCGCCGCCAGGTCGACGCGTTCATGGAGGGCCATCCCGGAGCGATCGACTCGTACGAGCGCACCGGCGTCTGACGGCTGTCGGCGCACGAGGGCCCGGCCTCCTGACGGGGACCGGGCCCTCGGTCTAGCCTGAGGGGCATGAGCGAACTCCCCGAGCCCCGCCTGTTCTCCTGCGCGGACGCCACCGGCGCCGTCCACGACCAGGGCGCGCACGTGATCGACTGGATCCCCACGGGCCACGCCCCGGTGCTGTGGCTGTCCCCGAGCGCCGCGCTCGAGACGGGCAAGCCCGTGCGCGGGGGTGTCCCGATCTGCTTCCCCTGGTTCGCGGACGGGGCGGAGGGCGGGCGCGAGCCCAAGCACGGCTTCGCCCGCACGCTCCCGTGGCACGTCGAGTCGCGCGAGTCCTCGGACCACGAGGCGATGATCGTCTACCGGCTCTCGGACGCGGACGTCACCGATCCCGCGCACCAGGAGCAGTTCCCGTACCAGTTCGAGGCCTACTGCGTGGTGCGCTTCGGCACCGAGCTGTCCCTCGAGCTGAGCGTCACCAACACCGGTGAGCGCCCGTTCGACTTCGAGGAGGCCCTGCACGCCTATCTGGTGGTGGGGGACGTGCGGAAGATCCGGGTCGAGGGGCTGGACGGCGCGTCCTACCGCGACAAGGTCCTGGACCGGGAGGACTGCGTCCAGGAGGGGGACCTCCGGTTCGACGGCGAGACCGACCGGGTGTACCGCTCGACCGGCGACGTCGCCGTGGTGGACCCCGTGCTGGGGCGGGTGCTGCGGATCCGGAAGAAGAACTCCGGCACCACCGTGGTGTGGAACCCCGGGGCGGAGACGGCGGCGGCGATGCCCGACGTGGGGCCGGACGGATGGACGGACTTCGTGTGCGTGGAGGGCGCCAACACCCACGCCGACGCCGTGCACCTCGAGCCCGAGGAGACCCACAGCATGGGCTACCGCCTGTCGGTGGAGACCACGGCGGAGGACCCGGGCCGCCCACCCGCCTGATCCTCGGGACCGTCCGGACCTCGGCACAGCGCTGTCGGAGGGCCGGTCCGCGCCCGTGTCCCGCGGCAGCACCGACCGGGAGGCCGCACGCCCAGCGCCACCCGCACCGTGCGTGCGCTCGGTCGGGCGGTCAGAAGGGGGGAGGGTCTGCGTCCTCGGGCACGGAGCTGCCCCGCTCCCCGACATCCGGGACCGGTCCGCCCGATGTGGCACCGCCCGACGTGGCACCGACCGATGTGGCACCGGCCGAGGGGTCCGGCACGGTCCGGTAGGTGCGTCCGGCCGGTGAGGTCCACTCGAGCACTCCGCCGGCGGGCGCCGGCCCCGGCTGCCGCACCGACGAGCGGCCGAGGGCACCGCGGCGGTGCTTGACGAGGTGGTGGTGGTGGCGGCACAGGTGGGCCAGGTTGTCCGCAGCCGTCCGGCCGCCGTCCTGCCACGCCACCGTGTGGTCGAGGTCGCAGCGCTCGGCCCGCCGCCGGCACCCCGGAAAACGACAGGTCCCGTCGCGCAGCCGCAGCCGGCGGCGCAGATCAGCGGGCACCGCGTAGGTGGTGCGGTCGTGGTCGAGGACGGCTCCGGTGACGGGATGGGTCAGCACGCGATGCCACGAGGAGGCACCGGCGGCCAGCTTCCGGGCGACGTCCGCGCTGATCGGGCCGTGACCCTCGAGCACCGGGGCGTCCGCGGGCACGCCGGCGGCCGGGCCGCCGGGGCGGCACCCCAGCAGCGTGAGCACGGGGACCGTCACGCAGACCCGGCCGCGCACACCGCGCGGGAACCCGGGGTCGTCGGGGAGCTCCCCCTCCAGCAGGAGATCGGTGAGGACGTCCGCCCGCAGCTGCGCGTCCGTCCGGGCAGTCCTGGCACCCGGCGCGAACCCGTCCGGGCCATCCTCCTCCGGACCGAACTGCACTGGACCGAACTGCACCGGACCGAACTGCACCGGACCGAACTGCGCCGGGCCGCACCGGTCCGGCTCTCGCTCCGTCCCCGCGCGGGCGGTCTCCTCCACGGGCTCCAGTAGCGACGCGAGCGTGTCGAGCCGGTCCTGGACCGCGAGCGCCGTGGGTGCGTCCAGCAGGGCGTGCAGCCACGCCATGCCGTCCTCACCGTGCTCGACCCACACGCGGCGTCCGGCCCGGGCCGCCCGGTGCCTCGCCTCCTGCGTCCCGGCCAGCAGCGCCGCGCGCCGGCGCCGGGCCCACGCGCGCAGCTGCGCCACCGTGCAGTGCGGAGCCCGCTCCACCAGTTCGGCGGCGAGCCGCTGCACGACGGCGGACGGTGCCTCCTGGCCCGCCGGGACGTCCTCGACCAGCTCGCGCCACTGGTCGGCGATCACCGAGGCGTGCCGGGCGCTGAAGAGGCCCGCCTCCAGCGCCTCGAGGACCTCGGGCAGGTGCAGCCCGAGCACGAGGGCCTCGCGGACGCGCCCGAGGGCCGTGCCCGCGGGCAGGCGCAGCGCCGGGCCGATCTCGTCGGCGAGATCACGCACCATCTGGTCCTCGGTCTCGAGGAGGGAGCAGACGAGCTCATCGGCCTCGTAGGGCATCAGCCCTGCCGTGGAGACCCAGTCGATCTCGTGGTCCTCCCAGGCCAGCAGCCACAGCCGGACGATGCAGCGCAGCTGGCGCCCCGCCTCCCGCGCCTGTGCGGCCGCCGAGTCCACGAGCTCCCCGACGACCGCCCGCACCTCGGCCCGGACGCCGGCGTCCAGCACCCGCTCCCCGGCGGGAGCGGCTCGGTGCGGACCCGGAGCAGGACGGGCCCGGCGGTGCGCCGTCGTCGTCATGGGCCCGTTCTCCCGGGCACCTCGGACGTTCTAGGACGCCGGAAAGGCCACCGGGAATGCAGAACGGGTGCCGCCCGTCCGTGCGGACGGGCTGCACCCGTGGGGTCCTGCGGGGCCGTGCCTACTTGGAGACGACCAGGGCCGCGGCGATCGCGGCCAGGAAGGCGTCCTTCGAGAGGCCCGTGCCGGCCTCGGACGGGCGGACGCCGTCCTCCTGGGTCATCTCGGGGTTGCGGAAGTACATCGCGAGCAGCCCGGCGGAGAACGCGCCGAGGGCCAGACCCGCGAGGCGCTTGTTGACGAACGGGGTCAGCAGGGCGGCGCCGATGCCGATCTCCGAGTACGCCACGAACTTGCCGAAGGTGTCGGCGTCCCACTCCTCGAACTGGGGGACGCCGGTGGCGGCGAACTGCTGGAGACCCGCGGCGGCCTCCGTGGGGAGGTCCTTCTTGCCGTAGCCGGACTGCAGCAGGTAGGCGCCGGAGACGCCGCGCAGGATCGCGTTGGAGAGGCTCATGGTCGGTCCTTTCAGGAGGGCGAACAGGGTCATTGAGTCGTCAACGACCCTATCAGGGGAGGGAGCGCGCCCTCCGTGCAGGAGGGGCCGGGAGCGAACACCGGCCCCGGGGGCGGCCCCCGCCGCCTAGGCTGGCCACCCGCTCGCAGGACGCCCTCCGCGTCCCGCCACCCGACGGAAGGACAGACATGGACATCGAGACCATGAAGAAGGTTCTGCTCGTTCTCACCAGCCACGACTCCCTCGGCGACACCGGGGAGCCCACCGGCTACTTCGTGGGGGAGGCCGCCCACCCGTGGAAGGTGTTCCGGGACGCCGGCTACTTCGTCGACTTCGCCTCGATCGCCGGCGGGCAGCCCCCGCAGGACGGCAAGGACGAGGAGGACGAGGTGCAGCGGCAGTACCTCGAGGACGAGACCGTGCGGGCCTCCCTCTACAACACCCCGCGGATCAGCGTGGTCGACCCGGCCCAGTACGACGCGGTCTACCTCGTGGGCGGGCACGGCACCATGTGGGACTTCGCGGGCAACGCGGACCTGCAGGCGCTCGTGGCCGCCGTGCACGACGCCGGGGGAGTCGTCGGCGCCGTCTGCCACGGACCCGCCGGGCTCGTGGACGTCGAGCTCGCCAACGGTCTGCGCATCGTCGAGGGACGCCGGGTGGCCGCGTTCACCAACGCCGAGGAGGACGAGGTCGGCAAGTCGGACGTCGTCCCGTTCCTGCTCGAGGACAAGCTCGTCGAGCAGGGCGCGGACGTGCGGACCGCGCCGAACTGGACCGAGAACGTCGTCGTGGACGACCGCCTCGTCACCGGGCAGAACCCGCAGTCCGCGGCCGGCGTGGCCAAGGAGATGACCAAGCTCCTGACCGAGGTGGTGCGCGAGCAGAAGGCCGCCCAGGAGGCGGACTCCGCCGCGCTGCGCCAGGCGCACGACGCCGAGAAGTCCGAGGACGCCGAGGGCTGAGCCTCCGTCCGGTGCGAGGGGCGGCACGGCAGGCGGCGCCCGTGCCACCCCTCGCGGGCCCCGGCGTTTCCGGACAGACTGGGAGCGTCGGGCCGTCCGGCCCGGCCCAGCGGACACACGGCAGGAGAACCACATGGCTGACCTCAAGGACAAGGTCGCGCTCGTCACCGGCGCCGCCTCCGGCATCGGCGAGGCCTGCGCGAAGGACCTCGCGGCGCAGGGCGCCAAGGTCGTCGTCACGGACATCGACACCCGGCGGATCGACGACGTCGTCCAGGCGATCATGGCCGCCGGCGGCGACGCCGCCGGCTTCCGGCAGGACGTGGCGAAGCCCGAGGACTGCGAGGCCGCGGTCGAGTTCGCCCAGCAGACCTACGGCGCCCTGCACCTGGCGGTGAACAACGCCGGGGTCGCCGGCGCGGCGGACGCGGTGGGGGAGTCGGACCTCGACGCGTGGGTGCGCACCGTGCAGATCGACCTGCACTCCGTCATGTTCGGCATGCGCTACCAGCTGCCCGCCATCGAGCAGGCCGGCGGCGGGGCGATCGTCAACATGGCCTCCGTGCACGGCACCGTGGCCGTGGCCGCGGGCAACAGCGCCTACACCGCCGCCAAGCACGGTGTGGTCGGGCTCACCAAGCAGGCCGGCGTGGAGTATGGCCGGCGCGGGGTGCGGATCAACGCCGTCGGCCCCGGCTACATCGACACCCCGCTGCTCAGGACCGCGCCGGCGTCCGTCCTCGAGGGGCTCACCGCCAAGCACCCGCTCGGCCGGCTGGGCCGCGCCGAGGAGGTCGCCGCCCTGACCACGTTCCTCCTCTCGGAGAAGGCCTCCTTCATGACGGGCGGGTACTACCTGGTCGACGGCGGCTACACCGCGCTGTAGCCCCCGCACCGCGGACCCACCGCACCGGCGCCGGATGCGTGCACGCGTCACCGCGTCCCGCACCGGCGCGGTGGGCCCGGCGCCGTCATGGCGCGGCCGTGCCCTCCGCCACATCCGGGTGGTGGCGTGCCGCCGGTGCTGTAGGGTGAGGCGTATTGCATATGGCACTGCTCCCCGTTCCCGGGTGAGCAGGCAGGCGTCGAGCACCCCGTTCTTCTTCCAGCGTGGCACCGTTCCAGACGGTCTCAGCCCGCTCGCAGGGGCTCCAGGAGTCATTCGGCGCAACCCGGCGCGCTACCCCCTTGCCGGGACATCCGATCGAAAGACGTATCCCAGTTTTGGCTACTTTCACCGACCTTGGCGTGCCCGAGGCCCTTTCCGCCGTCCTCGCCCAGCAGGGCATCGAGCAGGCGTTCCCCATCCAGGAGAAGACCCTCCCCGACTCGCTGGCCGGCCGTGACGTGCTCGGCCGCGGCAAGACCGGCTCGGGCAAGACCGTGGCGTTCGCGCTGCCGCTCGTGTCCCGTCTCGCCGGACTGACCGGCAACGGCGCCCGCGCCGCCCGGCGGGCCAACCGGCCCACCGGCCTGGTCCTGGCCCCCACCCGCGAGCTGGCCACCCAGATCGACCGCGCGATCGCCCCGCTGGCCGAGGCCGCCGGGCAGACGACCACCGTCATCTTCGGCGGGGTCTCCCAGCGCAACCAGGAGAAGGCGCTCGCCAAGGGCGCCGACATCGTCATCGCCTGCCCCGGCCGGCTCGAGGACCTGCTGAAGCAGAACGTCCTCACGCTCGACGACGTCCGCGTGACGGTCATCGACGAGGCCGACCACATGGCCGACATGGGCTTCCTGCCCGTGGTGACCCGCATCCTCAAGCGCACCCCCCAGGGCGGCCAGCGGCTGCTGTTCTCCGCGACGCTCGACGGCGGCGTGGACAAGCTCGTCAAGCAGTTCCTGTCCAACCCGGTCAAGCACTCCGTGGACGCCCCGCAGGCGTCCGTGTCCACCATGGACCACCACGTGCTCGTCGTGGACGCGGACGAGAAGCAGGAGCTCATCGAGGCCCTGGCCTCCGGCACCGGCCGCCGCGTGATGTTCACGCGCACCAAGCACCGCGCCAAGAAGATGGCCCGCAAGCTCAGCCAGATGGGCATCCCCGCCGTGGACCTGCACGGCAACCTGTCCCAGAACGCCCGCGACCGCAACCTGGCCCAGTTCTCCGCCGGTGACGTGCGCGTGCTCGTCGCCACCGACGTCGCCGCCCGCGGCGTGCACGTGGACGAGGTCGAGCTGGTCGTGCACATCGACCCGCCCACCGAGCACAAGTCCTACCTGCACCGCTCCGGGCGCACCGCCCGCGCCGGCGCCTCCGGCTCCGTGGTCACGGTGGCCACCAAGGAGGAGCGCCGCGAGGTCACGCAGCTCATGAAGGCCGCGGGCGTCACCGCGAACTTCGACACCGTGACCGTCGGCTCCCCGGCCGTCACGGCGCTCGTGGGCGAGCTCGCCGACAAGGTCGCCTACGTGGCGCCGCCCGTCCAGGCGCAGGGCCGCCCGGCGAGCGGTCAGCGCTCCGGCGCCGGCCGCTCCGGTGGCCGTGCCGGCTCCGGCGGCAACCGCGGCCGCGGCGGACAGAACCGTTCCGAGCAGCCGCGCGGCGCCTCCCGCGACCAGCGCGGCGAGACCGGCAGCCGCGGCGGCTCCCGCCCCGGCAACGGCTCGGCCTCGCGCTCGGCGGCACCGGCCCGCTCGGCCGCTCCCAGCCGTTCCGCGGCGCCCGCGTACTCGACCGAGTCCGCGCCGGACCGCTCCACCCAGGCCGCGGCCCGTCGCCGCACCCGGAGCCCGCGCCGCGCGTCCTCCCCCCAGGGCACCGCGACCCGCTGAGCCCCAGCACCTCGCACGAGGGCCCGTTCCCTGCCGTCCCGCATCGCGCGGACGGCCGGGAACGGGCCCTCGTCGTCGTGGTGGCCCTCGTCAGACGGCCGGACCCAGCCCGCGCAGGAACTCCAGGGTGACGTCCGTGTGGGCGTCCACGAGCACCAGCCCGGGAGCGGGCTCCACGGGCAGCTCCCCGGGCACCACCACCACCGGCATCCCGGCGGCCGCCGCGCTCGCCGCCCCTGTCTGCGAGTCCTCGACCGCCACGCACCGTGCCGGGTCCACGCCCAGCCGCCGCGCCGCGAGCAGGTAGGGCTCCGGGTGCGGCTTGGCGTGCTCCACGTCCTCCTGCGAGACGACCACCCGCAGCACCTCGGGCGCCCCGGACGCGGTGCCCTCCGCGACCACGGTCAGGGCGTTCGTCACCACGGCGCCGGGGATGCCGGCCCGCTCGAGCTCGGCCAGCAGGTCGCGCATGCCGGGCAGGAACGGGACCTCGCCCGTGAGCGAGGCCGCGACCTCCCGCCCGAGCTCAGCCGTGATGGCCTCGACGGTCCCCTCGGCGCCGCGCTCGACCATCAGCCGCGCCGACGCGGGCACCGTCCGGCCCAGCGTGGCGAGGTCGTCCTCGGTGCTCCAGCCGACGCCGTACCGGCCGGCCACCGCCCGCTTGGCCACGGCCCACTGCGGTTCGGAGTTCACGAGGGTGCCGTCGTGGTCGAACAGGACGGCGGCGGGGAAGTCGGGGGCGCTCACGGGCGGGTCTCCTGCACGGGGTGGAAGGGCGACGACGGGGACTGCGGGTCCAGCGAGCGCAGCAGCTCCAGGGTCAGCTCCCGGTGGGATCCCAGGTGCAGCAGCCCGGGGCCGCGCTCGACCTCCAGCTCGCCGGGGACGACCACCGTGGGGATGCCCGCCGCGACGCCCGCGGCGGCCCCGGCGGGGGAGTCCTCGACCACGACGCACCGGTGGGGGGCGACCCCGAGGCGGCGCGCCGCCGTGAGGTAGGCGTCCGGGTCCGGCTTGGGGCGGACCCCCTGCGCGTACTCGTCCGTGCCGATGACGACCTGGAACAGGTCCTCCGGGGCGGTGGCCGCGGTGTGGTGGCCCATCGCCGAGCTCGCGTTGGTGACGATCGCCGCGGGGATCCCCGCGGCCGAGAGCTCCTCGAGGAGCTCCGCGATCCCGTCGATGAAGGTCAATTCGGTGTCCTCCAGGACGCGGACGCTGTGCTCGAAGACCGCCCGGAACAGCTCGTCCGGACCGAGCGGCACGCCGACCCGCTGCAGGCGGTCGATCGTCGCGGCGACCGGCCGGCCCAGGGTCGCGAGCGAGTCCTCGGGGGTCCAGAGCCGTCCGTGCTCGGCGGCGAGGTTCTGCTTGGCGCGGTCCCAGAGCGGCTCGGTGTCGACGAGGGTCCCGTCGTGGTCGAAGAGGACGGCGTGCGGGAATCCGGGGGAGGGCATGCGCTCCAGCCTACCGGGGCGCCCGCGGGCGGGTCTCCGGCGGGAGGCCCGTCGATAGACTGGCGGGCGTGGAAACAGCCCTCGACCGCGTGCCGCACCGTCCCGCCGTCCTGCAGCGCGCCGTGCCCGTCCTCGGGATCCCCGCGGCCCTGCTGCTCGGGGTGTGGGTGGCCGTGGGCCGCGGTCTGGCCGGCGCCGCCGGTGACCTGGCGCTGCTCTACACGCTGACGCTGGCCCTGCCGCTGACCGCGCTGCTCGTGGTGGCCGGGGTCCTGCTGCGCCGGGACGCCCGCGCCCACGTCCCGCCCGGGGCGTCCCTGCGGTCCTCGCTGACGGTGCTCGCCGCGTGGGCCGTGCTCCTCGGCTTCGGCGCCGTCCTCCCGGACCGCGTGGACGGCGCCGGCGCCTCCGTGCTGACCCGGGCCACCGACCCCGTCCACCTGGGCCTGTCCGCGGGGTTCGCCAACACCCTCGGCATCCTCTCGTTCGTCCTGGCGACTGCCGCCGTGGTGCTCGCCGCGACCGACCTGCGCCGGACCCGCCGGGTCCAGCGCGGGGAGCCGCTCGACGAGGACGAGATCCTGGACCGGCAGGGGCTGTGACCCGCCCGGCCCGCCCCGTCCGCCGCGGGACCTCGCCGCGCCTGGTGGGCCCAGGTACATTGGCCGCATGACCACCGAGCGCCCCGGAACCCCCGACACCTCCCCGGTCCCTCCGGAGACCAAGGACTGGACCGTGGTGCTCGACCGGGGCTGCCCCGACTGCGGGTTCGACCCGGACTACGACGTCACGAGCACGGGGGAGCGGGCGCGGGCCACGGTCGAGCGCTGGGCGGCGGTCCTCGACCGCCTGGGCATGACGGACCGGCCCCGCCCGGGGACGTGGTCCCCGCTGGAGTACGCCTGCCACGTCCGGGACCTCTGCCGGGTCTTCCGCGAGCGGCTGCGGCTCATGCTCGACGAGCAGGACCCGGTCTTCGCGGACTGGGACCAGGACGCCGCGGCGGTCGAGGGGCAGTACAACCTGCAGGACCCCTACGAGGTCTCCGGGGAGCTCGCGCAGGAGGTCCGCGCCACCGCGGACGCCTTCGACGCCGTGACCGGGGAGCAGTGGGCCCGGACCGGCCGGCGCGGGGACGGCAAGGACTTCACCGTGGCGAGCTTCGCGGCGTACTTCCTGCACGACGTCGAGCACCACCTGCGCGTCGACGTCCGCGGCTGAGCCGGCCCCGGCCGCACCTCCCGGCGCGGACGGGCCGGGCGGGCACGTTCAGCCGAGGTGCACGGTCCCGTCGTCGTCGATCCGCCACCCCGGGTTGTGCGCGATCTCCCACACCACGCCGTTGGGATCGGCGACGTGCGCGTGGAAGACGCCCCCGAAGGCGCCCGGCCGCGGGCTCGTGAGCACGGTCCCGCCCGCGGCGCTCATCGCGTCGACGCTCGCGCGCACCGCGGCCTCGCCGTCCACGTTGTGCGCGAGCGTCACGCCCTGCGCCGGGGTGGCCGATGGGAGGCCCAGGTCCTCGGCGAACTTCCCGGCGTCGAAGAGACCCAGGACCGTCCCCGGGGCGATCTGGAAGAAGAGGATCTCGCCCGGGACGTCGAGCAGCGGCTCCCAGCCGAGACCCCGCGCGTAGAACTCGCGGGCGGCGTCGAGGTCCGGGGTGGACAGGGTGAGGAAGTGCACGCGAGGATCCACAGCGGTCCTTCGGTCGGGCCCGGCCCCGGTGAGCGGGACGGACGGGGTGGCGCGCCCGGTGTCGGGCCGAGGACGCGCACCGGGTCGGAGCTCACCGGGCGAGGGTGCACAGGGTGCGCCGGCGGAGCCGCTGCGGGCGCACCGGCGACCGGCGACGAGGCTCCCGCCCCATTCTGCCCGGGCGGCCCGAGTGCGGCCAGGGACCGTGCCGGCCCTCGCGCCGGGCGGCGTCATCTCCCGGGCCGCCCGGCGCCGACCAGATAGTCTCGAGGGCAGCACCGACGGGCGCGGACCGTTCGCCCGGGAGCGCCGGAGGACGGGACGAGGCACATGGCACAGCAGCACCAGGACGCGGTCGAGCCGGCGGAGTCGCCGTACTACGACCGGGTGCTCACGGTGCCCAACGTGGTCTCGGTGGTGCGGTTCGCGCTCATCGTCCCGGCCGTTCTGGCCGTCCTCGACATCGACGAGCAGCCGGTGCGCGCGCTGGTCCTCGTCGCCCTCTTCTCCCTGACGGACTGGGTCGACGGCGCCCTGGCCCGGGCGCTCCGGCAGCGCAGCCGGGTCGGGGAGGTCATGGACCCCATCGCCGACCGGCTGGGGACCGTGGCGATCGCCGTGGCCGCGAGCATCGTCGGGCTGTTCCCCTGGTGGGTGCTGATCGTCATCGCGGTCGTCGACGTCGTGGTGGGGATCGCCACTCTGGTCCGGCGGTCCCTCGGCACCCTGCGGGTCACGACGGTCGGCAAGGCGAAGACCGCCCTGCTCATGGTGGGGACCGTGCTCGTCCTGGCGGGGCCCGCCTGGTCCGCCCCCGAGGTGACGGACGTCGGTCGGGTCATGGTCCAGGTGGCGGCCGTCCTGCACGTCCTGGCGGGCGTGCAGTACTTCCGCCAGGCCCTCCGAGGTCAGGCCGACGCCGGCGGCACGGCGAGGTAGGCGTGCCGGGCGGCGCCGATGATGCCCGCCGCGTTGCGCAGCTCGGCCGGGACGACGCGCGTGTCCAGGCGCAGACGGGGCAGGAAGTCCTCGTGCCGGGCGGAGATCCCGCCGCCGACCACGATCAGGTCCGGGGAGAAGAGGAACTCCAGGTGCGCGAAGTACTGCTGGAGACGCTCGGCGTAGTCCGGCCAGTCCAGTCCCTCCCGCTCCCGGGCCACCGCCGAGGCCCGCACCTCGGCGTCGACCCCGCCGAGCTCCAGGTGGCCCAGTTCGACGTTGGGCACGAGCTTCCCGTCCACGAACAGCGCCGAGCCGATGCCGGTGCCCAGGGTGATGACCAGGACGGTGCCGGTGGTCCCGCGTCCGGCGCCGTAGCGGAGCTCGGCCAGGCCCGCGGCGTCGGCGTCGTTGAGGACGTGGACGGTGCGTCCCAGCCGCTCCGTGAGGAACCGGTGGACGTCCAGGCCGATCCACGCGTCGTCGATGTTCGCGGCGGAGCGGGCCACGCCGTGGCGGATGATCGCGGGGAGCGCCACTCCCACGCTGGCCTCCGGGTGCGGGGCCTGGGGGCTCGCGGCGATCTCCTGCACGATGAGCACGAGCTGCTCCGCCAGGGCATCCGGCGTGGCGGGGACGGGGGTGGGGCGCTGGAGGACCGGGGTGGTCAGCTCGCCGTCGGCCATGTCCACGGCCGCGTACTTGATCAGGGTGCCGCCGACGTCCACCCCGATGTGGTGCCGGTGCAGGGTCGACCAGCCGGTCGGCGCGGGGGCTGGGACGGGGCGGGGCGAGAGATGGGCCATCCGACATCCTAGGGTCGAGGTGGGGGCACGGGGACGACGACGGGCGCGCTGCGTCCGGCTCGCTGCGCCCGACCGGGTGCGGGCCGTCGTCGGGGCCGGCACCCCGGACCATTCTGCCACCGCGGCCGCCGGGGCCGTGGAGGTGGCGCCGCGCGCGAGGCACGGCTCGGGGGGCTCCGAGGAGGATCCGCCGCGGTGGAGGTGCCGGCTCAGGCGCGCGGCCAGAGGCCCGGCGCGCTGCCGCGGTCCTGCGGGCCGGCGTCGTCCCGGGAGCCCGCGTCGATCTCCCACGAGAACGGGACCCGGGCGACGGGCGCGTCCCGGACGAGTCCGTTGACCGCGCGGGCGAGCAGGTCGCGGTGGGCGGCCGGCAGCCTCAGGCACCCGTGCAGGTACGCGTCGACCTCCAGCATCCCGGCCTCGCCGCCGAGCTGGAAGCAGTGCCACCAGACCCGGGCCGCGTCGAGACCGGCGCGCTCGACGGCGTGCCGGGCGAGGCGTGCCTGCACGGCTCCGATCCTGTCGTCGTCCACGGTCCCCCCTCACTGCGGTGCGTCGCTCCGAGGACGGTCCCGGACCGGGCGCGACGCTGCGCAGCGGTCCGGGACCGTCCGTGGCGGCGCGGTGGCGCCGCCGCCCCCATCATGGTTCCGGGTGGGCCCTCGGGGCACCACACGGAGCCCGGGTGCGTGCGTTTTCCGGACCGTCGGTGCTTCCTCCGGACGCCCGGGGCCGGACGGCACCACCGACAGGGCCGGGCGGAGCGGGGTGCGGGGGTGCCGGCGGACGAGGCCGGCACACAGAAGCGGACGAGGCCGGCACACAGAAGGGGAGCGGGGCGGCCCCCAGCCGGCCCCGCTCCCTGCTGCTCCCGCGCCCGGACCCGATGCGGGTGACGCCCCCCGGAGTCCGGAGGCGGCGCGCTGTCGGTCGACGGTGCGGGAGCCGGGGGATGATCCTTGGCGGACCACAGAATCCCCTGGTGAGAAGCAACGATGCTCCATCCCACGGCGTACGGCAAGACCCGTCGTGTGACCCAGTTCACATGCAGACACAAAGGGTTGTGATCGCAAATGCATGGGTCGGCAGAGTGCGCCGGGGGGTGGTGCCGCGGCTCGGCCCCTCGGGTCGGGTCAGTGCTCGGAGTTGAGCATTCCGCCCAGGCGCACGCGCATCCGGCGGCTGGCCTGGTTCAGTCCGATGATCGCCACGTCCTTGCCGTAGTGGGCGTACTTGTCGGTCACGGAGTCGAGGGCGGCCACGGTGGAGGCGTCCCAGAGGTGGGAGTCGGAGAAGTCGATGACGATCTGCTGCGGGTCCCCGGCGTAGTCGAACATCGTGTACAGGTCGTTGGAGGAGGCGAAGAACAGCTCACCGTGCACGGTGTAGACCGCCGTCTCCCGGCCGTCCCGCGGCTCGAGCGCACGGTCGACGGTGACGAAGTGGGCCACCCGGCGGGCGAAGGCGACCATCGCCACGAGCACCCCCACGATCACGCCGAGGGCGAGGTTGTGCGTCCATACGGTCACGGCCACGGTGGAGAGCATCACCAGGGTCTCCGGGAGGGGCATCCGCGCCAGGGTCGCGGGGCGGACCGAGTGCCAGTCGAACGTCGCCCAGGACACGAAGATCATGATGGCCACCAGGGCGGCCATCGGGATGACCGCCACGACCTCGCCGAGGGTCACGACGAGGAGCAGCAGGAAGATCCCGGCCAGGAAGGTGGAGATGCGGGTGCGGGCCCCGGAGGCGCGCACGTTGATCATCGTCTGGCCGATCATCGCGCACCCGCCCATCCCGCCGAAGAAGCCGGTCACGGTGTTGGCCGCGCCCTGCGCCCAGGACTCGCGGGTCTTGTTCGAGCGCGTGTCGGTGATGTCGTCGACGAGCTTCGCCGTCATCAGCGACTCGAGCAGGCCCACCAGCGCCATGGTCAGGGCGAACGGGGCGATGATCCGGAAGGTCTCCAGGTCCAGCGGGACGTCGGGGAAGAACAGCGACGGCAGGGACTCGGGCAGCTCGCCCTTGTCGCCGACGCTCGGCACGTCCATGCCCATCGGCACCACGATCGCGGTGATCACCACGATGGCCACCAGCGGAGCGGGGACCACTCCGGTCAGCCGGGGGAACAGGAACACGATGGCCAGGCCCAGGGCCGTGAGCGGGTAGACGGCCCAGGGCACCCCGATCAGCTCGGGGACCTGGGAGCTGAAGATCAGGATGGCCAGGGCGTTGACGAAGCCCACCATGACCGAGCGCGGGATGAAGCGCATCAGCCGTGCCGCGCCGATCAGGGCCAGGACCACCTGGAAGACCCCGGCCAGGATCACCGCGGCGATGAAGTGGTCGATGCCGTGGGAGGCCACCAGCGGGGCGATCACCAGGGCCACCGCGCCGGTGGCCGCGGAGATCATCGCGGGCCGGCCGCCCAGCACGGCCGTGGTCACGGCCATGGTGAAGGACGCGAACAGGCCCAGGCGGGGATCCACCCCGGCGATGATCGAGAAGGCGATCGCCTCCGGGATGAGCGCCAGGGCCACCACGAGCCCGGCCAGGACCTCGGTCTTGAGGTGACGGGGGGACCGGAGGGTCAGGCGCACCGACTGGCGCTGCTCGGGCGTGAGATCGGCCGCGGGACCGGCTGTCGTGGTGGCCAAGGAGGCTCCGTTCGCAGGAGAGGAGGGCGGGGAAAGGCTGGGCGGAAGGGCTGGGGTCGTCCCGGGTGCTGCGCATGCGGGTGGACACGGCGTCGCGCGGGCGGTGCGGCGTCCGGGTGCGGAGGCGCTCCGGCGGGGACCGCGTCGTCACCCTATCCTAACGTGAGGGTAGGGTCCTCGGCCGCGTGGCGGGGGAGAGGTGGCTCACGTCCGGTCGAGGGCGGCCAGCAGGCGCTCCTCGACGTCGGGCACCAGCGTCTCGCCGTAGCTGGAGGTGACGTGGTCGAGGTCGCGGTAGACCATGATGTTGCCGACCACCCCGGGGCAGGTGGTCCCGGTGCACAGCCGGTCGGTGAGGTCGATGCTGTGCAGGTCCTCGTGCCGGGCGGCCAGCTCCTCCAGCGGGTTGACGGGGAGCAGCGACTCGGAGCGGGGGACGTTGCAGCGGTCGCGGTCGGGCCCGTAGGTCTCCACGCACTCGAACATGTCGTAGGGGAAGCGCGGGTTGTCGCGGAAGGCCAGCACCGGGATGCCGGCGTCCAGGAAGGGCCGCACGCCGGCCTCGTAGCCCTCGACGAGCTTCTCGTGCGGGGCCTCGGGCAGGCTGAGGGTGCCGATGGTCAGCACCGCGTCGGGCTCCGTCTCCAGGACCGCCTCCCGGGCCGCGGTGTTGAAGTCGTTGCACTCGGCCTGGTAGTTCTCCGACTCGCTCGTGTAGCGGCAGGCGTTGCGCAGATAGGAGACCACCGTCCAGCCCTGGGCGTCGGCGACCCGGTGGATCGGTGTGAGCAGCTGCCGGGCGTGGGAGTCCCCGAGGACCACCAGGGTCAGCCCGGGGTCGGTGCCGCGGGGATCGGTGTCACCGGCGGGGTCGGGGGTGATGATCCTGCACTCGCCCAGCTCGGCGATGCCCGCCGGGGTCCGCTCGGGGGGACAGAGGTCTCCGGTGTCGCCCCACTCCTGGTCGCGCTCGTCCTCGGTGGGGATGATCGGCACGTCCGGGACCTCGCCGATGTCCTCGCGCAGCACCGCGGCGCCGGGGTAGTTCTGCGCGGTGCGCTCCACCCCGGCGGTGGGGTCGCGCAGCACCGTGTACTGGTGAGCGCCGGTGAGCGGTACCGCCACGAGCAGGGCGGTGGCGATCAGCCGGATCCCGCTGCGGGCCCGGATCCCGGGCAGGGCCCGCCAGCCGGTCAGCAGCAGCGCGGTGACCCGGGTGAGGACCACCGAGGCGGCCAGGATCCCGAGCCCGGCCGGCACCGGCACAGTGTCCCGGGCCGTGAGCAGCAGGTAGGTGATCAGCAAAGGCCAGTGCCACAGGTAGATCCCGTAGGCCCGGTCCCCGAACCACTGCAGCGGACGCGCCGACAGGAGCCGGGCAGCGCCGGTCCGGGCGTCGGGTGCCAGCGCACCGCCGAGCAGGATCGCCGAGGCCCCCAGGGTGGGGGCCAGGGCCACGGTGCCGGGGAAGCGGGTGTCGGAGCCGATGAGGAAGGGGGTGGCGAGGATCGCGGCCAGCCCGGCCCAGCCCAGGACCACCCCGGTCACCCGGTCCGCGGCGCTCCGGCGCCGGGAGGCCGTCCCCGCGGCGCCGGAGCCGGCCAGGGCCAGGGCTGCCATCGAGCCCAGGGCGAACTCCCACAGCCGGGTCAGGGTGCTGAAGTAGGCCGCCTCAGGTCCGGCCGCGGTGGCCACCACCGACCAGGCCAGCGAGCCGGCGAACACGGCGGCGAACACGACCCAGGCCACCGGACGGAACCCGATCCCGGCCCGCCGGGCCGTCACGGCGGCCCCGGCCAGCAGCAGCGGCCACACCAGGAACACCTGGCCCTGGACCGACAGCGACCACATGTGCTGCAGCGGGGTCGTGGCCGCGGAGTTGCCGGCGTAGTAGTCCACGGCCTGGTCCGCCAGCACCCAGTTGACCACGTAGAACAGCGACCCCCAGGCCTGGGCCAGCAGCTCGGCCCACCGGCTGGGCGGGAACCAGAGGAACACCGCGGCGAGCACGGCCAGCAGCAGCACCGCCACCGGGCCCAGCAGCCGGGCGAAGGTCCGGGCCCAGTAGGCCGGCAGTGCCAGGGGCCGGCCGTGCTCGATCCGGCGGGCGAAGGAGCCGGTGAGCAGGAACGCGGAGAGCACGAAGAACACGTCCACCCCGCCGGAGACCTTCTCGGTCCACACGTGGAAGACCACCACCAGCAGCACGGCCACCCCGCGCAGACCCTGCAGATCCGGGCGGTGGACGGTCCGCGGGGACGGGCTGCGGAGGACCGCCACGGGCTCGGCGGCGCAGCTCGTCGAGCGCTCGGTCATCGCCGGAGCCGCTGCTCCAGCATCGCGATGAACTCGTCCGCCTGGGCCAGCTTCCTGGCCAGCCGGTCCCGCTCGGGGTGGGCCCGCTCGAGGTAGTCGGCGAGCCGGGCCTCTGCGGGCTCGTCGGCGCCGAGCAGCTCGAGCAGCTCGGCCATCTCCTCCAGGGAGAAGCCGAGCGGCTTCATCCGCTTGATGTGGGTGAGCCGCTCCACGTCCCGCTCCGTGTACACGCGGAAGCCGCCCTCGGTGCGCGAGGCCGGCAGCAGGCCCACCTCGTCGTAGTGGCGGATGGTGCGCAGGGACAGCTCGGTCCGATCGGCGAGCTCGCCGATCTGCATGGTGCCTCCGCGGACGCGCTGCGGCATCGAACGACCTCCAGGAATCAGGGGACCCCGAGTCTACCAACCGCCCGGTCCCGGCCCCGGGGCCGGGACCGGGCGGTCGTGCGGCTCAGGCGTCGACGACGACGACCGTCACCAGCGGGGCCCGCCGGTAGGCGCGCTCGAGGTGGCGGGAGACGGTCTCGGCGATGATCGACTCGAGCTTCTCGAGGTCGGCGACCTTGGACGTGGCCGGGCGCGCCAGGGCGTTCTTCACCTTGTCGGCGGCCCCGTCGAAGACGTGCTCGTCGTGGACGAAGCCCTTCGCCAGGAACTCCAGCGGCTCGGCGAGCGCGTTGGTGTCGGCGTCGACGATGGCCACGACCGTGACCACGCCGCCCTCCTGCAGCAGCCGGCGCTCCACCAGGGTCTCCTCGGTGACCTTGCCCACGGTGTGGCCGTCGACGTAGACCAGACCGGCCTCCACCTGCCCGGAGATCCGCGCCCGGCCGTCGACGAGGTCGATGACGGTGCCGTCCCGGCCGATCAGCACGTTCTCCGGGTCGACACCGGTGCGGACCGCCAGCTCGGCGTTGGCGTGCAGGTGCTTGGACTCCCCGTGCACGGGGAGCACGTGGGTGGGCTTGACGATGTTGTAGCAGTAGACCAGCTCCCCGGCCGAGGCGTGGCCGGAGACGTGGACCTTGGCGTTGCCCTTGTGCACGACCTTCACGCCGAGGTCGGTGAGCTTGTTGATGATCCCGTAGATCGCGTTCTCGTTGCCCGGGATCAGCGAGCTCGCCATGAGCACCGTGTCCCCGGCGTTGAGCTGGATCTGGTGCGTCTCGTTGGCCATGCGCGAGAGCGCGGCCAGGGGCTCGCCCTGGGAGCCGGTGCACACCAGGGTGACCTTGGCGTCCGGCATGGACTGGAGCTTCTTGAAGTCGACCACCAGCCCGCGGGGGATCTTCAGGTAGCCCAGGTCGCGGGCGATGCCCATGTTCTTGACCATGGACCGGCCCACGAAGGCCACCTTGCGCCCGTGGGCGTGGGCGGCGTCGAGGACCTGCTGGATGCGGTGGACGTGGCTGGCGAAGCTGGAGACGATGATCCGCTTCGGGGCGGTGGCGAAGACCTGGTTGATCGCCGGCGTCAGCTCCTGCTCCGAGGTGGTGAAACCGGGGACCTCGGCGTTGGTGGAGTCGGTGAGGAACAGGTCCACGCCCTCGTCGCCCAGGCGGGCGAAGTGGCGCAGGTCGGTGATCCGGTCGTCCAGCGGGAACTGGTCCATCCGGAAGTCCCCGGTGTGCAGCACCAGCCCGGCGTCCGTGCGGATCGCCACGGCCAGGCTGTCCGGGATCGAGTGGTTGACCGCGACGAACTCGCACTCGAACGGGCCCGCCCTGTGGGTGTCCCCGGCCTCGACGTGGACCGCCTTCGGGGTGATCCGGTGCTCCTTGAGCTTGGACGTGATGAACGCCAGGGTCAGCTCGGAGCCGATGACCGGGATGTCCGGGCGCTCCTTGAGCAGGTACGGCACGCCCCCGATGTGGTCCTCGTGGCCGTGGGTGAGCACGATGCCGACGATGTCGCCCAACCGGTGCCGGATGGAGGTGAAGTCGGGCAGGATCACGTCGATGCCCGGCTGGTGCTCCTCGGGGAACAGCACCCCGCAGTCGACGACGAGCAGCTTGCCGGCGTGCTCGAAGACGGTCATGTTGCGTCCGATCTCGCCCAGACCGCCCAGCGGGGTGATCCGCAGGCCCCCGGAGGGCAGCGGGGGCGGGGACTTGAGCTTGCGGGAGGAAATGGTCAAAGGATTCCGCTTTCATCGTGGGTTCAACGTGGGGTGGAGCAAGGTCGTGCGGGCGGCTCGCGTCGAGCCGGGGCCGCGTCCGGGACCTGACGGCCCCGAGAAGTCTGGGACAACTCTAACGTCGGGTCAGGGTCGCGGCGGACCGCCGGGCGGCGCGGACGGGGAACGGACCGCCCCGGCGGGGGCCCGCAGGAGGCGGTGACCGGTCGTCGGCCGGGCGGGAAGGGGCTCGGCGCGGGTCTTCCGCGCGCTCGCGGCGGGACAGCGGGAGGGCCTCAGTCCAGCGGGACGTCGAGGCACTGCTCGTCGTCGCGCCACGTGCACCGCGTGCCGAGCGCGGCGCTGAGCCGCTCCATCCGCCGTGCGATGCCCCGGGCCTCGGCGGTGGCCGTCCTCGCCCGGAGGGCCTCGATCACCGTGGGGTGCAGGCGCAGGCGGCGGGGCAGGCCGTCCCGGACGTCGAGCAGGAAGACGAAGGACTGGTCGTTGCGCTCGTCGGGACGGACGGCGTAGTCGTCGACGAAGTCCCCGGCGCCGTAGACCACCGGCCGGCCGCGGTGCACCTCGACGCCGCGGAAGACGTGCGGGGAGTGGCCGAAGACCACGTCCGCCCCGGCCTCCACCAGCGCGTGGGCGAACGCGCGGTGCTCCGGCGGCACCTGCGCGCCCCAGTTGGGCCCCCAGTGGGCGGAGACGACGAGGAGGCCGGTGCGCTCCCGGGTCCGCCGGACGAGCTGCAGGAGGTCCTGCGCGCGGTCGTCGGCGAGGTCGACGGGCACGTGGTGGACGCCGGGGGACGCGGGGCCCGCGGCCCAGCCCGGCTCGTTGTCCGTGAAGGCGAGGAAGCCCACCGCGGTCCCGGCCCGGGTGCAGACCGCGGGGCGTCGTGCCGCCTCCGCGTCCGGGCCCGCCCCGGTGTGCAGGATGCCGTGCTCGTCCAGCAGGGGGAGCATCTCCCGCATGGCCTCCACGCCGTGGTCGAGCACGTGGTTGTTCGCCAGCGAGACGACGTCGACGCCGGCGGCCTCCAGGCTCGCGACGTTCTTGCGGTCCGAGCGGAAGTGGAACCTCTTGCCGGGCCAGGGCGGGCCGTCGTCGGCGAGCACGCACTCGAGGTTCGCGAACCGCAGGTCCGCCTGCGCGAGCAGGGGGAGGGCGTCCCCCCACGGATGGGCCGGGCCCTCGTGGCGCAGCCGCTCGTCGACCAGCCGGCCGAGCATGACATCGCCGACGAGTGCGATCCGCATGAGCCGCCTCCTGTCCGGACGCTCCCATCGTGACCCCTGGCCCGCGGGCGGACAAGAGCGGCCGGTGGTGGCCGTCCCGGTCACGGGGACCACGCGGCTCCGCCGGCGCCGCCCGCCCGGGAGGCAGGAGGCGCCGGCGGCCACCGGTCACCGGCCCAGATCGGCCCAGTCGGTCATCCGGGCGCTGTTCGCCGCGGCCGGGCGCAGCTGCGCTGGCTCCGGCAGGAGCACGGACAGGTCGGAGACGGCCTGGTAGGCCCAGGAGGGCCCGGTGCGCACGGGCGAGGAGGCGGGGACGCCCCCCGTGCGGTGCAGGCGGGTCGCGTAGCCCAGGATGAGCAGGCCGGCCACGGCCAGGCCGACGCCCACCCAGGCGGGGGAGCGGTAGCCCCAGCCGGCGGTGATGACGGCGCCGCCGAGGAACGCGCCCATGGCGTTGGCCAGGTTGAACGCCGCGTGGTTCATGGCGGCGGTCAGGGACGGGGCGTCCTTGGCCTCGCGCAGCAGGCGCATCTGCAGCGCGGTGCTGAAGAGGGCGCCCATGGCGCCGATCCACAGCACGCCGAGCACGGCCGCGACCGCGGAGTGGGCGAACAGGCCGAAGAAGGCCAGGGCCACGCCGGAGACGGCCCCCGCGCCCAGGGCGGTCTTCTCGATGGACCGGTCCAGCAGCGGGCCCGCCAGCAGGGAGCCCGCGGTCATGCCCACGCCGTACACGGCCAGCACCCACGGCACCATGGAGATGTCGAGGCCGCTGAGCTCGGTCAGGATCGGGGAGACGAACGTGTAGACCGCGAACATGCCGCCGAAGCCGACCGCCCCGGCCAGCAGGGTCAGGGCCACCTGGGGCCGGCCCAGGGCACGGACCTCCTGGGCCACGGAGACGCCGCCGCCCTTGCGGGTGCGGGGGATCCAGAGGGCGAGGGCCGCGACGGTGAGCAGGCCGATGACCACCACGAGCCCGTACCCGGCCCGCCAGCCCAGGCTCCCGCCGAGCACGGCGGCCAGGGGGACGCCCACGATGTTGGCGACCGTCAGGCCGAGCGCCACGCGGGCCACGGCGGTGCCGCGCCGCTCGCGCGGCACCAGGGAGGAGGCCACCACCGCGGCGACCCCGAAGTAGGCGCCGTGGGGCAGGCCGGAGAGGAAGCGCGCCACGTACAGCCACTCGAGGGACGGCGCGGCCGCGGACAGGACGTTGCCGGCGGTGAAGGCGACCATCAGCCCGAGCAGGAGCCTCTTGCGCTCCACCCGGGCGGTCAGGGACGTGATGAGGGGTGCGCCGACGACCACGCCCAGGGCGTAGAGGGAGATGGCGTGCCCGAGGGAGGGGATCGAGGCGTCGAGGTCCTCGGCGATGAAGGGGAGCAGGCCCATCGAGGCGAACTCGGTGGTGCCCACGCCGAAGCCGCCGAGGGCGAGGGCGAAGAGGGCGAAGCGGGTGCCGGTGCGGTCCGGGGCGTTGATCACCTGGAGCACGGCAGTGCGAGGTGCGGACATGGCGGATCCTTCCGTGCGGAGCATGGGGGTGCGGGTGGAAGGCGCGTCGTCGGGCCGAACGGGTGGAAACCTCGATGCTACGGAGGATGTCGAGGGCATCCAACGGTTCGGGCCTGTGATCTTGGACAAATCGGGTATCCGTGTGATATGTGTCGCGCTCGGGTTCCAGGGCCTCGTCATGCCGCCCACGGAACCGGGAACCACGACTTCAAGGAGGCGCGTCCCATGACCGACACCCACGCTGCGGGTCCGGACACCGATGTCATCGACATCCTCACCACCGACCACCGGGAGATGCTCGAACTGCTCGGCCAGATCGAGGGCGCCCCGGACGCCGCCCGGCGCAGGGACCTGGCCGACACCGTGATCGCGGAGGAGATGCACGTCTACCCGGTGATGGAGAAGCACCTGCCCGGCGGCGCCGAGGAGGTCGAGCACGACAAGAAGGAGCACGACGATCTCGTCCGGGTCATGAAGCAGGTGGAGGGCGTCGACGCCTCCGAGCCGGCGTTCATGGAGCTGATCCGCGAGATGCAGTCGCAGCTGCGCCACCACATCGAGGACGAGGAGTCCGACCAGTTCCCGAAGCTGCGGGCGCACATCCCGGCCGAGGACCTCGTGGAGCTGGGCCGGAAGGTGCAGAACGCCAAGAAGGTGGCGCCGACCCGGCCGCACCCCTCCGCGCCGCACTCGGAGCTGTTCCACAAGATCGTCGGGCCCGGCGTCGGCATGGTCGACCGGCTCCGGGACCGGCTGACGGGCCGGAGCACCGGCTAGCCGGGCGACGGTCCCCCGCGGACAGCACAGCACGGACCCCTGCTGGACGAGCGCCTCGCGAGGCTCGCCCGGCGGGGGTCCGTGCTGTTCTACGGAACCACGGCGGGTCGCCGGCGCCGAGCTGGCGCAGACCCCTGTTGCCCGGGAGTTGAGTGCGCTAGACTCAAGTTAGCTGAACTGCCCGGCCGCATCCACTGGTGAGCGGTGCCGGGCCGGTTCGTCCCCGATCCGTTCCAGAACGTCCCTCGCCAAGGAGCCGCAGTGGAGACCAAGTTCACCACCAAGTCCCAGGAGGCGCTCTCCGCCGCCTCCACCAACGCCTCGACCGCGGGCAATCCGCAGGTCGAGCCCGCCCACCTCCTCAAGGCCCTCATGGACCAGCGGGAGGGTGTGGCCGTCGCCGTCCTGAAGGCCACCGGGGCCGACGTCGACGCCGTCTCCGCGCAGGCCAGCGCCGCCATCAAGGCCCTGCCCTCCGCGTCCGGCTCCTCCACGGCCCAGGCCCAGTTCAACCGGGGCGCGCTGCAGGTCATCCAGGCCGCGGAGCAGTTCGCCCAGTCCCTCGGCGACGAGTACATCTCCACCGAGCACCTCCTGTACGGCCTCGCCCAGCAGGAGGGGAAGGTCGGGGAGATCCTGCGGGGCGCGGGCGCCGGACCCGACCAGCTGAGGACCGCCGTCCCGTCCGTGAGAGGAGACCGCCGCGTGACCACACCCAACCCCGAGGGCACCTTCCAGGCGCTCGAGAAGTTCGGCGCCGACCTGACCGCCATGGCCCGCGAGGGCAAGCTGGACCCCGTCATCGGGCGGGACTCCGAGATCCGGCGCGTGGTGCAGGTGCTGTCCCGCCGCACCAAGAACAACCCCGTTCTGATCGGCGAGCCCGGCGTCGGCAAGACCGCCGTCGTCGAGGGCCTCGCCCAGCGCATGGTCGCCGGGGACGTCCCCGAGTCGCTGCGCGGCAAGACGCTGATCTCCCTGGACCTCGGGTCCATGGTGGCCGGCGCCAAGTACCGCGGCGAGTTCGAGGAGCGGCTCAAGGCCGTGCTCGAGGAGATCAAGGACTCGGAGGGGCAGATCGTCACCTTCATCGACGAGATCCACACCGTGGTCGGCGCCGGCGCCGCCGAGGGCTCGATGGACGCCGGGAACATGCTCAAGCCCATGCTGGCCCGCGGCGAGCTTCGCCTGATCGGCGCGACCACCCTGGACGAGTACCGCGAGAACATCGAGAAGGACGCCGCCCTGGAGCGCCGCTTCCAGCAGGTCTACGTCGGCGAGCCCTCCGTGGAGGACACCGTGGCGATCCTGCGCGGGCTCAAGGAGCGCTACGAGGCCCACCACAAGGTGCAGATCGCGGACGCCGCGCTCGTCGCGGCGGCCACGCTGTCCAACCGGTACATCCCGGGCCGGCAGCTGCCGGACAAGGCCATCGACCTGGTCGACGAGGCCGCCTCGCGGCTGCGCATGGAGATCGACTCCGCGCCGGAGGAGATCGACCAGCTGCGCCGCGCCGTCGACCGCCTGACCATGGAGGAGCTGGCGCTGGAGCGCGAGACCGACCCCGCGTCCGTCGAGCGCCTCGCCGCGCTGCGCCAGGAGCTGGCCGACAAGAAGGCGGACCTGGACGCCCTCAACGCCCGGTGGGAGGCCGAGAAGGCCGGCCTGAACCGCGTCGGAGACCTCAAGGAGCGGATCGACAACCTGCGCTCGCAGGCGGAGATGGCCCAGCGCCAGGGCGACCTCGCGGAGGCCTCCCGGCTGCTCTACGGCGAGATCCCGGCGCTGCAGAAGGAGCTCGACGCCGCCCAGGAGCAGGAGGACACCTCCGCCCCGCACGACACCATGGTCTCCGAGGAGGTCACGGCCGACGACGTCGCCGAGGTGATCTCGGCCTGGACCGGCATCCCCGCCGGGCGCATGCTCCAGGGCGAGACCGAGAAGCTGCTGCACATGGAGGAGGTGCTCGGGAAGCGGCTCATCGGCCAGCACCGGGCCGTGCAGGCCGTCGCCGACGCCGTGCGCCGCTCTCGCGCCGGCATCTCCGACCCGAACCGGCCGATCGGCTCCTTCCTGTTCCTGGGTCCCACCGGCGTGGGCAAGACCGAGCTCGCGAAGTCCCTCGCGGAGTTCCAGTTCGACGACGAGCGCGCGCTGGTGCGGATCGACATGTCCGAGTACGGGGAGAAGCACACGGTCTCCCGGCTGGTCGGCGCCCCTCCGGGCTACGTCGGCTACGAGGAGGGCGGCCAGCTCACCGAGTCGGTGCGGCGCCGCCCGTACTCGGTGGTCCTGCTGGACGAGATCGAGAAGGCCCACCCGGACGTCTTCGACATCCTGCTGCAGGTGCTCGACGACGGCCGGCTCACCGACGGGCAGGGACGCACGGTGGACTTCCGCAACGTGATCCTGATCCTCACCTCCAACCTGGGCAGCCAGTTCCTGGTGGACCAGACCATCGAGCCGGAGGCGAAGAAGCAGGCGGTGATGAACGTGGTCAACGCCTCGTTCAAGCCCGAGTTCCTGAACCGGCTCGACGACGTGATCCTGTTCGACCCGCTGTCCACGTCCGACCTGTCGAAGATCGTGGACATCCAGGTCGCCCAGCTCGCCGAGCGCCTGGGCCAGCGCCGCCTGCGCCTGGAGGTCACGCCCGCGGCCACCGAGTGGCTGGGCCTCACCGGCTACGACCCGGCCTACGGTGCCCGGCCGCTGCGCCGGCTGGTGCAGCGGGAGATCGGGGACAAGCTCGCCAGGGCGATCCTCTCCGGGGCGGTCGTGGACGGGGACGCGGTCCGGGTGGACGTCGACGCCGACGTCGTGGCGGACGGGCTCACCGTCACCGCCGTGTCCGAGCGGGCGCACGCCGCGGACTGAGCTGCGGGGCGCGCCGTCGGCCGGCGGGTCGCCGTCGGGGAGTCCCGGCGACGGCCCGCCGTCGGGGCTCCCGGACCGCGTTCCGCCCGCCTCCCGTGAGGTTGCCGACAGTCCACCGCGCCGGTCCCGGGCCGGGCGCAACGGGCTGACAAACCATGTACCCTGGTCTCACGAACCATTCATACGACATTTCCGGGGCCGTACTCTGTGCCAGAGTGCCGCCGTCCGGACCAAGAGACAGAGGGGGTCACGCCATGGGGCGCGGCCGTCAAAAGGCGAAGGCGACACGGCAGGCGCGGGAGATGAAGTACTTCAGCCCGCAGACCGACCTCACGGCACTCCAGCGGGAACTGCGCGGCAGCGAGCAGATGCCCCCGCTGCGGGAGCCGGTCCAGGAGACCGTCGAGGAGGACGAGGACGACTACTCGGCCTACGTCGACAAGTACGCCGACGACTACGACGAGGACTTCCGCCGGTAGCCACCGGGAACTCCGCTCGTCTCCACCGCACGACGCAACAAGGTGCCCGTCCAGGACGAGCACCTTCTTCGCGTCCCCGCGAACAGCGAACGCCCCGCCGGCCGGCGGGGCGTTCGCTGTTCCTCCGGGGCTCTCCGGCCCGGATCAGCCCGTGTAGGCGTTGACCATGCGCACCGCGCCGCCGTCCACGCCCTTGGCGCCCTGCACCCAGTCGGGCCCGCCGTGGTCCGCGTCCGGGTCGATCCTGTCCACGGTGCCCATGACCCACGAGGGCAGGCCCCGGGCCGTGAGGTGGGCCACGGCGGCGTCGGCCGCCGACGGGTCGACGATCGCGACCATGCCCACGCCCAGGTTGAGGGTCCGCTCGAGATCGGGCAGGGGGACGTTGCCGAGCTGGCTGATCAGCTGGAAGATCGCGGGCAGCGCCCAGGTGCTGCGGTCCACCGTGGCCTCGAGCCCGGCGGGGAGCACCCGGGCGAGGTTCGCGGCGAGGCCGCCGCCGGTCACGTGGCTGAAGCCGCGGACACCGCGGCCCGTGGTCCGGTCCGCGCCGTTGACGGGGAAGGCGGCGGCGAGGTCGAGGACGTCGGCGGCGTAGACGCGCGTGGGCTCCAGCAGCTCCTCGCCCAGGGTGCGGCCGAGCTCCGAGACCTGCCGGTCCAGCGACCACCCGGCCACGTTGATGACCTTGCGGACCAGGGAGTACCCGTTGGAGTGCAGGCCGGAGGAGGCCATGCCGATGACCACGTCGCCGGCGCGCACGCGGTCCGGGCCCAGCAGCTCGTCGGCCTCGACCACACCGGTGGCGGCCCCCGCCACGTCGTACTCGTCCGGGGCCAGCAGACCCGGGTGCTCGGCGGTCTCGCCGCCGACCAGGGCGGTGCCGGCCTGCTCGCAGGCCGCGGCGATGCCGCGCACGATGTCCGCGATCCGCTCGGGCACCACGCGGCCCGTGGCGATGTAGTCGGTCATGAACAGGGGCTTGGCGCCGACCACCACGATGTCGTCCACCACCATGCCCACGAGGTCGAAGCCGATCGTGTCGTGCACGTCGAGGGTCTGGGCGATCGCCACCTTGGTACCCACCCCGTCGGTCGAGGTGGCGAGGTAGGGCTTGCGGTAGGCGAGCAGCTCCGAGACGTCGAACAGTCCCGCGAACCCGCCGACCCCGCCGATCACGTTGGGGGTGTGCGTGGCCTTGACCGCGCTCTTCATGAGTTCGACGGCGCGGTCTCCCGCCTCGACGTCCACGCCCGCGCTGGCGTAGGTGACGGTGCGGTTCGTGGAGGAGGGGGGCTGGGCCATGTCAGGCGTCCTTCGCGGTCTCGGGCTGGGCGGCGTGCTGGGATCCGGGCCCGGCGGGCCCCGTGGTCGTGCGGGCGGCGGGGACCCGGTCCTCCGGCAGGATGAGGTCCTCGAGGTCGGCGTCGGGCCCGGGGTCGCACCCGGTGGAGGTCTCCTGGACGCCGGGGTCCTCGTCGGAGATGCTGGTGCGCTCGGCGGGCCGGCGGGAGACGCCGTCCGCGGCCGAGGGGCGGGTGTCGATGGACACGGCGGAGGCGTGCTCCGGCCGCTGCGCCACGGCCGGTGCGCCCGGGGCGCGGCGGGGCGAGGAGTCCACGGGCGTGCGGGCCTCGAAGACGTTCTTGCCCAGCTTGTCGGCGTCAGGCAGCCGGGTGGGGTACGTCCCGGAGAAGCACGCGGTGCACAGCTCCCCGCGCTCCTGCAGGGTGGCCGCGATCATCCCGTCCTCGGAGATGTAGCCGAGGGAGTCGGCGCCCAGGGACGCCCTGATCTCCTCGACCCCGAGCCCGTTGGCGATCAGCTCCGCGCGGGAGGCGAAGTCGATGCCGTAGAAGCACGGCCACTTGATGGGCGGGGAGGAGATCCGCACGTGGATCTCGGCGGCCCCGGCCTCCCGCAGCATCCGGATGAGGGCCCGCTGGGTGTTCCCGCGCACGATCGAGTCGTCGATGACCACGAGCCGCTTGCCTGCCACCACGGACTTCAGGGGGTTGAGCTTGAGCCGGATGCCCAGCTGGCGGATGGTGTCCGAGGGCTGGATGAACGTTCGTCCCACATAGGCGTTCTTGACCAGGCCGTTGCCGAACGGGATGCCGGACTCCTCGGCGTAGCCGATGGCGGCGGGGGTCCCGGACTCCGGGGTGGGCATGACCAGGTCCGCGTCGATGCGGTGCTCCCGGGCCAGCCGGCGGCCCATCTCCACGCGGGACTCGTACACGGAGCGGCCGTTGATGGTGGTGTCCGGGCGGGCCAGGTAGACGTACTCGAACACGCACGCGGCGCGGCGGGTCTCGGCGAAGCGCTGGGAGCGCAGGCCGTGCTCGTCGATCACCACGAACTCGCCGGGCTCGATCTCCCGGACCAGGGACGCGCCCACGATGTCCAGCGCCGCGGTCTCGGAGGCCACCACCCAGCCGCGCTCGAGCCGGCCGAGGACCAGCGGCCGGATGCCCTGCGGGTCCCGGGCGGCGTAGAGGGCGTTCTCGTCCATGAACGCCAGGCAGAAGGAGCCCACGAGCTGGGGGAGCAGGTGCATGGCCGCGTCCTCCAGGGAGCCGTGCGGGTGCTCGGCCAGCAGCGCGGTGACCAGCGCGGTGTCCGTGGTGTTGCCCTGCGCCATCTCCCCCTGGGAGGGGAAGCCGGACTTGTCGATCAGCTTCTCGTAGAGCTCCGCCGAGTTGGTGAGGTTGCCGTTGTGCGCGAGCGCCACGGTCCCGTGCGGGGTGGCGCCCAGCGTGGGCTGGGCGTTGGCCCAGTGGGACCCGCCCGTGGTGGAGTACCGGCAGTGGCCCACGGCCAGGTGACCGGTCAGGGTGGTGAGGGTTGCCTCGTCGAAGACCTGCGAGACGAGGCCCATGTCCTTGTACACCGCGATGCGGTTGCCGTCGCTCGCGGCGATGCCGGCCGACTCCTGGCCGCGGTGCTGCAGGGCGTAGAGGCCGTAGTAGGCCAGTTTCGCGACCTCCTCGCCGGGGGCCCACACGCCGAACACGCCGCACGCGTCCTGGGGGCCCTTCTCTCCGGGGAGCAGGTCGTGGCTGAGTTGTCCATCAGGGCGAACCACGTCGATCAGCCTTCTCTCGAGCTTCGGGGGTCGGTGGGCCGGGGCGCGTCGCCCGGCGCCCCGGACGGGGCGTCGTCGTCCCCGTCCACGACCTCGGTGGTGACGGCCCGCGCCCGGGCCACGGAGACCCGGTCCAGCACGAGGGCCAGGACGGCGCCGGCCGCCAGGCCCAGGACCGTGCAGACGGAGACCATGAACAGGGTCACGGCCCCCTGGGTGAACTCCGCGCTTCCTCCGCCGGACAGCCCCACGAGCACGCCCACCACGGCGCCGAGGACGCCGCCGAGCAGGACGAACGCCCAGATGTTCGGGGCGCGGCGCAGGGTCATCTGCTGGCTGCCGGAGGCGGCCAGCGGCACGGCCGTCCGCACCCGGCGGCGCCGGCGCGGGAGCTTCCGCGGGGACGGGCGCGCGGAGGGGGAGGAGGGAGTGGAGCTCATGCCCTCAAGGCTACCGGGGAAACAGGGGGAGGGCGTCCGCGAGATCGGTCCTTGTGCCCGAGGCCACAGCGGCGCCCGAGGCGACGGCCTCCGGCCAGGTCACGGCCCCCGTCACCAGGCCGAGCCACGTGCGGGCGTCGGTCTCGACGACGTTGGGCGGGGTCCCGCGGGTGTGCCGGGGACCGGCCACGCACTGGGTCACGCCGAAGGGCGGGACGCGCACCTCCACGCTGTTGCCGGGCACCCGCTCGGCGAGCTCCTCGAGGGTGTAGCGCACGGCGGTGGCCACGGTCCGGCGCGGGGTGCCGTCCGGGTCCGCGCGCCAGGCGCTCAGGGCCAGGGTCCCGTCCGCGGGGTCGACGCGGCGGCGGGCCACGGCCTAGTCCTGCCCGAGCGCCCGGACCAGCTCCGGGCCGAGCAGCTCCAGGAGGGGGTCCGCCAGGCGGAGCCGGCCCACGGGGCGGGACCCGCCCATGACCGGGCGCACCACCTGCCCGATCACCGCGGCGGCCGCCGCGGCGGGCACGGCCCCGGCGTGGGCGAGCAGGGCGAGGCCGATGAGGGCGTTGGCGCGGGACCCGCCGTCGAGGACCTTGAGCGCCACGGACCACCCGGTGCGGGTGCCGAGCGCGAGCACGCCCTCCGCGCCGAGCTTCGCCACGACGTCCAGCTCCTCCATGACCACGGTGTTGTACCTGCCCCGCCCGTGCACGAGCTCCGGGTAGTCGAGCATGCACTGGGAGACCGTGGCGGCGCGGGCGTCGGCGTCGAGGTTGCCCGCGGCCCGGCCCAGCGTCGAGTACGCCCGGGCGAGGCCGGTCAGGGAGATCGCCGCGAGGGGGGCGCCGCACCCGTCCACGCCCACGTGGGCCACGCGCTCGCCGGAGAACTCCTCGACGGTCTCCAGCACGGTCCGCTGCAGGGGGTGCTCGGGGTCCAGGTAGCTGTCCGTGGGCCAGTCGTTCTCGGTGCAGGCCCACAGGAACGCGGCGTGCTTGCCGGAGCAGTTCATGCAGATCCGGCTCTTGCCGCGGCCGGCCCGCACGAGCTCCGTGCGGACCTCCTCGTCCTCGGGCCAGTCCGGCGGGCACTGCAGCGCGTCCTCGGTCAGGCCGGCGGCCGTCAGGATCGAGCTCACGGCGTCGAGCTGCTCGAAGGAGCCGATGTGGGACGCGGAGGCGATGGCCACCTGGGCCCCGCGCAGCGGGACGCCGGCCTTCATGGCGGCGATGGTCTGGAACGGCTTGAGCGTGGAGCGGGGGAAGATCGGGGTGCCGATGTCGCCCAGTTCGACGGCCACGGCCCCGTCCGGGTCCAGGACCACGGCGGAGCCGCGGTGGCGGGACTCGACGAAGCCGCTGCGCTCGAGCACGGCGAGGTCCACGGCACGGTCCGAGGTGAAGGTCTGCATCGCCCCAGTATGTCAGCGGGGCCGGCATTTCCCGGCGGGGCCGGGGCCGTGCCCGCATGCCGGGAACGATGTGCCACTTCCCGGTGCCGCCAACTAGCCTGAGGGCGTGAAGGTTCTGGTACTGGGCCCCGGAGGCCGCGAACACGCAATCATCCGCGCACTGCTGGCAGATCCCGAGGTCGAGCAGNCCGCATGCCGGGAACGATGTGCCACTTCCCGGTGCCGCCAACTAGCCTGAGGGCGTGAAGGTTCTGGTACTGGGCCCCGGAGGCCGCGAACACGCAATCATCCGCGCACTGCTGGCAGATCCCGAGGTCGAGCAGGTGCACTGCGCGCCGGGCAACGCCGGGATCGCGCAGCTCGTCCCGGTGCACGCCGTGGACGCCGACGACCCCGCCGCGGCCACCGCGCTGGCGCGCGAGCTCGCGGTGGACCTCGTCGTCGTCGGCCCCGAGGCCCCGCTGGTGGCCGGGGTGGCCGACGCCCTGCGCGAGGCCGGCTTCCTCGTCTTCGGTCCCTCGCGGGCCGCGGCGCGGCTCGAGGGCTCCAAGGCGTTCGCCAAGGAGGTCATGGCCTCCGCGGGGGTGCCCACCGCGATGGCGCGGGTCGCGACCACGGAGGAGGAGGCCGCCGACGCCCTCGACACCTTCGGGGCCCCCTACGTGGTCAAGGACGACGGGCTCGCCGCCGGCAAGGGCGTGGTCGTCACTGCCGACCGCGCGGAGGCGCTCGAGCACGCGGCCGCCTGTTTCGCCGCGGGTGGGAGCGTGGTGATCGAGGAGTTCCTGGACGGGCCCGAGGTGTCCCTGTTCGTGCTGACCGACGGCTCCCGCGTGATCCCCCTGAGCCCCGCGCAGGACTTCAAGCGGATCCACGACGACGACGAGGGCCCCAACACCGGCGGGATGGGCGCCTACACGCCGCTGCCGTGGCTGCCGCAGGGCTTCGTGGAGGAGGTCGTGGAGCGGGTGGCCCGCCCCACGGTCGACGAGATGCGCCGCCGCGGCACCCCGTTCGTGGGCGTGCTGTACTGCGGGCTGGCCGTGACGACCCGCGGTCTGCGGGTCATCGAGTTCAACGCCCGGTTCGGGGACCCCGAGACCCAGGCCGTGCTGGCCCGGCTCACCACCCCGCTCGGGCGGCTGCTGCACGACGCCGCCGCCGGGCGCCTCGACGAGGCCGAGCGGCTGCGCTGGCGGCCCGAGACGGCCGTCGCGGTGGTCGTCGCCGCGCAGGACTACCCGGACAGCCCCCGGAAGGGCGACCCGATCGGCGGGCTGGAGGACGCCGAGGCGCTCGAGGGCGTGCACGTGGTCCACGCCGGCACCGCGGTGGCTCCGGAGGGCGAGCACGCCGGGCGGATCGTCTCCGCCGGCGGGCGGGTGCTCGCCGTCGTCGCCCTCGGCGCGGACCTCGACGACGCCCGCGAGCGCGCCTACCGGGGCGTGGGGCTCGTGGCGCTCGAGGGCTCGCAGCACCGCACCGACATCGCGCTGAAGGCCGCCCGGGGGCTGGTCACCGTTCCCGGCGCCTCCGCCCCCCGTCCCCGTCAGGAGCAGGCATGAGCGAGCAGGGCACCGTCACCACCCCACCCGAGATCCCCGGGTGGAGGCACATCTACTCGGGCAAGGTCCGGGAGCTCTACGTCCCCGACGAGTCGCGGCTGCGGGCCACGGGCGTGGCCATCTACGACGACGCCGAGTACCGGGCCGGCTCGGTCCTGGTGCTGGCCACCGACCGGATCAGCGCCTTCGACGAGATCCTCCCCACGGAGATCCCGGACAAGGGCAAGATCCTGACCCAGCTGTCCCTGTGGTGGTTCGAGCAGCTCGCGGCCGTGCCCAACCACGTCCTGTCGACCGACGTGCACGAGTCCGTCCGGGGGCGGGCCGTCGTCTGCAAGAACCTGTCGATGTTCCCCGTGGAGTGCATCGCGCGCGGCTACCTGACCGGATCCGGGCTCAAGGACTACCAGGAGACCGGTGAGGTCTGCGGGATCGAGCTGCCCCCGGGGCTCGTGGACGGCTCCCGGCTCGCCGAGCCGATCTTCACCCCGACCGGCAAGGCGGAGGTGGGCGAGCACGACCTCCCCATCACCTTCCAGGAGATGGCCGACGGCGTGGGCCACGCGGTGGCGGACCGGCTGCGCGAGCTGACCCTGGAGATCTACACCGCCGCCGAGCGGATCGCCCGCGAGCGGGGGATCATCGTGGCGGACACCAAGGTGGAGTTCGGCCTGGACTCCTACCGCGGGGCGATCACCCTCGGGGACGAGGTCCTCACCCCGGACTCCTCCCGCTTCTGGGACGCCGAGACGTACGAGCCCGGCAAGGCCCAGCCCTCGTTCGACAAGCAGTACGTGCGGGACTGGCTGCGCTCGGACGAGTCCGGCTGGAACGAGACCGGCCCCGTGCCCCCGCTGCCGGAGCAGGTGGTGGAGCGGACCCGCGCGCGCTACGTCGAGGCGTTCGAGCGGCTCACCGGACGCACCTTCGACCCGGACGGCAGCTTCTTCGAGGTGGCCGGCCCGCTCGAGTACTGACGGCGGGGGCGGCGTCAGGCGCCGGGGGAGTCGGGCGTCCACAGGGCGCGGCCCATGTCCACGCGCACGAGGTGCCGGTCGTCCTCCCGCAGGGGAGTGCCCTCCTCGCGGTACCGGTCCCGGGCCTCGGCCTGCAGGTGGTCCGCGAGGGTGCCCTGCACGGTGACCACCCGCCACCACGGGAGGTCCTCGCCGGTGGGGTTGCGGGCCATGAGCGTGCCCACGAGGCGTGCGGAGCGGCACTCCGCGAGCTCCGCGACGTCCCGGTAGGACAGCACCCGGCCCGGGGGGATGGCGGCCACGACGTCCCCCACGCGCCGTGCCAGGCCGGGGTCCGGCTCGGCGCGCTCGGTCACAGGGCTTCCCTGCGGTCCACCGGCAGGCACACGTCGAGGACCCACTGGCCGTCCGCGGCACCGCTCTCGGCGTGGCCGCCCAGCAGGGAGACGCGTTCCGTGATGCCCCGCAGGCCGAGCCCCGAGGACATCTCCGAGGAGTGGTCGCCCGTGCGCTGGGTGCTGCGCGGCAGGGGGTTCGCCACGCGCAGGCACAGCTCGTGCTCGTCCGCCGTCACCTCGATCCGGCAGCGGGACCCGGCCGGGGCGTACTTGATGATGTTGGTGACCGCCTCCTGCAGGATGCGGGCGGCCGTACCGCGCACGGTGGTGGGCATGGCCTCGAGGTCGCCCGTGATGACCACCTCAGGCTCGAAGCGCAGGTCCCGCAGGCTCGCCGCGAGGGACGTGACCACGTGCTCCAGGCTGCCGATGGACAGGCCGGCGCCCGTGACGTCCCGCGGGTGCTCGCCCTCGTTCTCGTTGCGCAGCAGACGGAGCATGACCCGCAGCTCGTGCAGGGCCGAGCGCGCGGCGCCCTCCACGGTCTCGAGGACCTGGTGCAGCTCGCCGACGTCCCCGGAGCGGCGCCGGCTCATGGTCTGCATCGTGATGAGGGTGAGCTCGTGGGCGACGACGTCGTGCAGGTCGCGGGCCAGGGCCTGCCGCTCGTCCTCCCGAAGCCGCTCGTTGAGGATCTCGAGGTCCCGCACTCGCTGCTCGCTGCGGCGGCGCTGCTGGGCGAAGTAGCGCACGGCCCCTCCGACGAGGGTCACGACGAGCAGAGGAATGAGCAGATTCCAGAAGACGCTGCCGTCGAACCCTCCCTCGCGGAACGACGCGGCCGCCACGATCCAGGCGAAGTAGACGGAAAGGTGGACTTTGATGAAGCGGTCCGTCGCCGTGGCCAGGACCGACACCGTCACCACGGCCGCCGCGATGATCGCCGCCCCGTAGTCGTGCAATATCAGCGACGACACCAAGCACGCCATCGATGCCAGGGATGCCCAGGTGGATCTCCACGCGACCAGGCCGATGACGGCGTAGGACAGGATGCTGTCCACGGCGAACATGATCTCCAGCGGCGCGGAACCCTGAAAGTTGCTGAGCAGATGCCGCAGATCGTCCATCATGGTCACGAGCGCAAAAAGAACGAGCACCGCGGACAGCCACCAGGCCAGGGGCTCGGCGTGGAAGAACGAGGTCTTCCCGGCTGTGCGCGGTGCGCGTTCCAGAGATGCAGTTACATTAGCCACACCTGAAGTGATACATCATCGGCAGATCGCGGGCCACCAACCGCACACAACGTAGCGCGGCGCGGCGTTCGCGGGAGCGATGGGAACGGCCACGAGGGTGGCGGCGACAAGCGTGGCAGCGATGGCGCTGTGGATCTTCTTCTTCATGGGGGGCTCCTCGGATCACGAGAGCAGCACCGGATCGGGGGGTCACGGCCGGGGTGGGGGAGAGATCTCCCAGCCGCGAGGGGGGTGTGCTGCTCTGGTAGTTACCATTTTGCCAACGTTAACCGGACTGACCTATCGACCTTTGTCCAGACCATTTGTGACTTTTGTCGAATATGACGTGTTGCACTTTGGGGGACATCGAAAAATAGACTGTGCGAGTGACTGATTGCAGAGTGCTTGTCGTGGACGACCAGCCGTTGATGCTGGAGGCCCTGAAGTCCTTCTTCTCGGCCGAGCCCGGTTTCGAGGTGATCGGGACCGCCGCCAACGGACGCGAGGCCGTGGACCGATGTCTGGCCATCGACCCGGACGTGGTGCTGATGGACATGAAGATGCCCGTGATGGACGGGATCGAGGCCACCCGGGAGATCACCTCGCGCAGTCCCCGCTCCAAGGTGCTGGCCCTCACCACGTTCTCCACGCTGGAGTTCGTGGTGCCCGCCCTCCGGGCCGGCGCGGCCGGCTATCTCGTCAAGGACGCCCGTCCGGACGAGATCATCGACGCCGTGAACCAGGTGCTCAACGACGAGATCGCCCTCTCTCCGGCGATCGCCCGCGCGCTCGCGGACAACGTCATCTCCGTGCCGGACCAGCAGCAGCCGGCGCGGTCGGCGGACAGCGGCCTGCGCTCCCTGCTGACCGACCGGGAGATGGAGACCGTGACGCTCCTGGCGCAAGGGCTGAGCAACCGGGAGATCGCCGAGCAGATGCACGTCTCCGAGGGCAGCGTGAAGGCCTACCTCGGGCGGGTCTGTGAGAAGTTCGGCGTCCGCGACCGGGTGCAGGCGCTGATCAAGGCGTACCAGAGCGGGCTCGTGGATCCGCAGCTGCGCGATCTCTGAGCCACTGGCCCCCTCGGCGGTCCCGGGTCCGGACGGAAGTCCAGGGAAGTTGTAGACGAAAGTGCATTCATCTGCATTAGCAAACCCGGCATAGTGATCAGTGCGAGCAGAGAAGAAAAGTCGGTGGATGAGTGAGAGACATCCCCACGGCGCACGGCCCAACCCCCCATGAGGCCGAGCCCCGGACCGGATGGTCCACCGACCTGCTCACGGTAGGGGGCCGCCCCGGGACAGTCCCCCCTGGACCCGGGATGTGGCCGCGCAAGGCCTGGATCACCTTGCACCCCCCTCGGCCGATGGCCCCCTACCGTGCAACATCTGCTCCGCAGACCTCGCAGACGAGAACGGCCCCACCGGAACCGGTGGGGCCGTTCTCGTGCGTCCGGCGCCTCTGCCGGATCGTCCGGCCGGGCCCGGGGCCCGAGCCCTCAGGGGCGTCCGGTCACGCCCGCCGGTCCTGCCCCTCCTGAGCGGCGGCGCTGTGGCCGAAGAACCAGGTGATGTGCTCCCGCAGTGCGGCGGCGGCGTCCTCGCCCCGGCGCTCCTGGAAGGCGCGCAGGATCTCGCGGTGCTGCTCCTGCAGGGTGCGGCGCACCTGCGGCCAGTCGTCCAGGCCGGCGACGGTCTCCTGCACGTACCCGATGGTGGCCTGGCGCAGCGAGGCCATGATCGTCTCGACCACCACGTTGCCGGCCAGGGAGGCGAGCAGGATGTGGAACTGCGCGTCGTGGGCGTGGAAGCGCTCGTCCGGCAGGTCCGGGTCCTCCATGGCGGCCACGAGCTCCGCGGCGCGCCCGAGCACCGCCGCCCGCCCCGGGGTCTCCGCCGCGGCGGCCGCCTCGCGGGCGGACTGGGTCTCGAGCAGCAGCCGGGTCTGCACGAGGTCCCGCACCGGCAGCGACCGGTTGGCCACGTGCATCCGCAGCGCCCACCCGAGCGCGGCCGAGGGCTCCGCGATGACGATCGCCCCCGCGTTCGGCCCGGACCCGGTCGACGAGCGGACCAGTCCCATGGCGTCGAGGATCCGGATCGCCTCCCGCACCGAGGCGCGGGAGATGCCGAACTCCTCGGCCAGGTGGCGTTCCCCGGGCAGCTTGTCGCCCACCGAGATCTCGCCCGTGCGCAGGCGCTCCTCGAGCCAGTCGAGGACGACGGTGTACATGCGTGCGGCTGCGGGCACGGGGGGCTCCTCAGAGGGTGGGCGGGACGCGGACCAGTCTAGGGAGGCGGCGGGGCCCCGCCGGACCGATCGGTCCAGCGGGGCCCCGGGGCGTTGTGCTCAGGAGGTCGGGAGCATCCAGGCCAGCACGTTGGACTGCAGGAACACCAGGGTGCACAGCAGCAGGAGCAGGCCGAGGGACCACCAGATGACCGAGCGGAAGATGGCGGACTCCTTGCCCTCCATGCCCACCGCGGTCGCGGCGATGGCCAGGGACTGCGGCGAGATCATCTTGCCCACCACGCCGCCGGAGGTGTTCGCCGCCGTCATGAGGTGCGGATCGAGGCCGGTGCCCTCGGCGGCGGTCTTCTGGAGGTTGGAGAACAGCGCGTTGGCGGAGGTGTCGGAGCCGGTGACCGCGGTGCCCAGCCAGCCGAGCACGGGGGAGAGGAACGCGAAGGCCGCGCCCAGACCGGCCACCCAGGTGCCGATCGAGATGGTCTGGCCGGACGTGTTCATGACGTAGGCCAGGGAGAGCACGCTCATGATGGTCAGGGCGGAGAAGCGCATCTTCCAGAACGAGCGCCCGATCTCCGCCACGGCGTTGCCCACCGAGAGCCGGAAGCGGCCGTTGCCGTGGAACACCGAGTAGATGACGGCGACGAGCAGGCCTGTGATCAGCAGCAGCGTGCCCGGGCTGGAGAGCCACTGGAACTTGTAGATGGTGCTCGTGACCGGCTCGCCGGCTGCGTTGAGGAGGTGTCCGTGCAGGCCCGGCCAGGGGATGGAGATGTCGGTGGCGGCCAGGGCCCCCGGGATGCTCACGCCGAGGGTCCACAGCTTGGCCAGACCGAAGACCGCGACCACCAGGACGTAGGGCAGCACGGCCATCCACACGCGTGCCGGGGTCAGCCCCTCGGGTGCGGGAGGCTTCTCCACGCCGAGGCGGGTGCGGACGGCGTCGGCGCCCTTGGGGCGCCAGAAGCGCAGGAGGATCACCGCGGCGGCCAGGCCGGTGAGGGAGGCAACCACGTCGGTGAGCTCGTAGGAGAAGTACGTGGCGCACCACCACTGGGCGACCGCGAAGGAGACGCCGATGACCAGCGCGGCCAGCCACGCCTCCTTGAGCCCGCGCACGCCGTCGATGATGAACAGCAGGATGAACGGCACCATGACCGCGAAGAACGGCGCCTGGTGGCCGACGACCGCGCCGATCCGCGCGGGGTCCAGACCGGTCAGCACGCCGGCGGTGGTGATCGGGATGGCGATCGCGCCGAACGCCACGGGCGCGGTGTTGGCGATGAGCACCACGGTGGCCGTCTTCAGGGGCTTGAGCCCCAGCGCCAGGATCATGGTCGCGGTGATCGCGACGGGCGCGCCGAAGCCGGCGAGGGCCTCGAGCAGGCCGCCGAAGCAGAACGCGATGAGCACGGCCTGGATGCGCAGGTCCCCGCCGCCGATGGTGTCGAAGATGGTCCGCAGGTCCTCGAAGCGGCCGCTGAGGACGGTCACCTGGTAGAACCACAGCGCCATGACCACGATCCACACGATGGGGAACAGGCCGTAGACCGCGCCCTGGGTGGCGGAGAGCAGTGTGAGGGAGAGCGGCATGCCGAAGGCCAGGACGGCGACGACGATCGCCGCCAGCAGCGCGGTGGCGCCCGAGACGTGGGCGCGGGCCTTGACGCCCAGCAGCATGACGAAGAACGTGAGCAGAGGGATGGTGCCGACGAGGGCGGAGAGCGCGACGCTCCCGCCGACGGCATCGGTCATCGCGGTAAAGGTGGTCACTCGGACTCCCAGGGACGGGGACGGACGGAACGGTGCGTGGCCGACGGGGAACGCGTCACGGCTATGGTCGGACCACAATGGTCTGACCACGAAGAGTACATGAGCCACGTCACACGGCCAACCGCTCTCCCGAGGTAGCGCGATCGTTGCGCCGGTCGATTGTGTGACGGGGTTCACCGGTCTAGCATGGTCAGACCACAGGCGGCCCGGCGTCGTCGTCCCGTCTTCCCGCTCCCGACTCCGGAGGTCGCATGAGAATCGCCCTGTTCGCCACGTGCATCGTGGACGCGATGTATCCGCGGGTCGCGCTGGCCACCGTGCGGGTGCTCGAGCGGCTCGGCCACGAGGTGGTGTTCCCGCCCGGCCAGGGCTGCTGCTCCCAGATGCACGTCAACAGCGGCTACTTCGACGACGCCCTGCCCGTGGTCCGCAACCACGTGCAGGCCTTCTCCGCCGCGGACTACGACGTCGCCGTGGCGCCCTCGGGCTCCTGCGTCGCCTCCCTGGGCCACCAGCAGCCGATGATCGCCCGCGCCGGCGGCGACGAGGCCCTCGCCCAGGAGGCCGCCGCCGTCGCCGCCACCACCTACGAGCTCTCGCAGCTGCTGACCGACGTGCTCGGCGTCCACGACGCGGCCGCGCAGCTCGGCTCCTGGTTCCCCCACCGGGTGACCTACCACCCGTCCTGCCACGGGATGCGGCTGCTGCGCCTGGGGGACCGGCAGAAGGACCTGGTCGCCTCGATCGGGGACATCGACTTCGTCGAGCTGCCCGACGCCGAGGAGTGCTGCGGCTTCGGCGGGACCTTCTCCTTCAAGAACCCGGACGTCTCCGCCGCGATGGCCGAGGAGAAGATCGACAACATCGTCTCGACCGGGGCCGAGCTGTGCACCGGGGGAGACGCCTCCTGCCTGATGCACCTGGGCGGGGCCATGGCCCGCCGGGGAACGGGTGCGGGCACCGTCCACTTCGCCGAGATCCTCGCGTCCACCCGCGAGAACCCGCTCGAAGTCTCCGGGCCGGTCGAGCTGTCCATCCCGGGGCCGGGGGCGCGCCGCACGGCGCCGTCCTCGGCCCCCCGCACGACCGGAGGAGCTCGATGAGCCGCACGGCCCTGGGCATGCCCGCCGTCCGCCCCGTCCACGGCCAGGGGAACCTGCACGCGCAGACCGCGTTCCCCGCCGCGGCGAAGGCCGAGATGGGCAACACGCAGATGCGCGCCAACATCCGCCACGCCACCCACACCATCCGCGGCAAGCGCGCCGCGGTGACGGGGGAGCTGCCCGACTGGGAGGAGCTGCGCTCCGCCGGCTCCGCGATCAAGGAGCAGGTCATGGCGAACCTGCCGCACCTGCTCGAAGAGTTCGAGCGCAACCTCACGGCCCGCGGCGGCACCGTGCACTGGGCACGCGACGCCGAGGAGGCCAACCGGATCGTCACCGAGCTCGTGCAGGCCACCGGGTCCACCGACGTCATCAAGATCAAGTCCATGGCGACCCAGGAGATCGGCCTCGAGGCCCACCTCGAGGAGCACGGGATCACCGCCACGGAGACGGACCTGGCCGAGCTGATCGTCCAATTGGGCCACGACAAGCCGTCCCACATCCTGGTCCCGGCGATCCACAAGAACCGGCACGAGATCCGCGACATCTTCCTCGCCGAGATGGCCGAGACCGACGAGACGCTCACGTCCGAGCCCCGGGACCTCGCCGAGGCCGCCCGCACCCACCTGCGGGAGAAGTTCCTCTCCACCTCCGTGGCGGTCTCCGGGGCGAACTTCGGCGTGGCCTCCACCGGGACGCTGACCGTGGTGGAGTCCGAGGGCAACGGCCGCATGTGCCTGACCCTGCCCGAGACCCTGATCACCGTGATGGGCATCGAGAAGATCGTGCCCACCTTCCAGGACCTCGAGGTGTTCCTGCAGCTGCTCCCGCGCTCCTCCACCGGGGAGCGGATGAACCCCTACACCTCGATGTGGACCGGCGTGACACCGGGGGACGGCCCCCAGAACGTGCACGTGGTGCTCCTGGACAACGGCCGCACCGCGGTGCTCGACGACCCCGCCGGGCGCTCGGCGCTGCACTGCATCCGCTGCTCGGCGTGCCTGAACGTCTGCCCCGTCTACGAGCAGGCCGGCGGTCACGCCTACGGCTCCACCTACCCGGGGCCCATCGGGGCGATCCTCTCCCCGCAGCTGACCGGCATCACCTCCGAGCAGAACGCCTCCCTGCCCTACGCCTCCTCGCTGTGCGGGGCCTGCTACGACGTGTGCCCGGTGAAGATCAACATCCCCGAGATCCTCGTGCACCTGCGCGACGAGGACGTGCGCACCCAGCACGGCGAACGCTCCGACGACGGCGCCGCCGCGGCACCGGCCCGCACCCGGCGCCTGCCGCAGGCCCCGTCCGAGATGGACCTCATGATGAAGGGGGCGTCCTTCGTGATGTCCTCCGGCAAGCGCATGGCGCTCGCCGAGAAGGCCCTCCCGCTGGGCCGGGCCGTGGCGGGCAAGGACCGGGCGATCAGCTGGCTGCCCGGCACGGCCGGCGGCTGGACCGACGAGCGGGACATCCCCGCCCCGCCGAAGGAGTCCTTCCGCAACTGGTGGGCCAAGCACGCCGACGAGACGCAGCAGCGGGTGGCCGCCGACGGCGGCCCCGTCACCGACGGTGCGGACGCCGCGACCGGTGCTGCCGGCAGCACGGGCGCCGCCGGCGGCCCGCTGGACGGATCCGCGGACGACACCCAGCACGACGGGGGAGAGCGATGACCGACGCCAGGACCGAGATCCTCAACCGGATCCGCGGGGCGCTGCACGACACGCCCGCTCCCGCACCGGCGGAGCGCACCTACCGCCGCACCTCGGACCGGCCGCACGAGGAGGTCGTCGAGATGCTCGAGGACCGGCTGGTCGACTACAAGGCCTCGGTGCACCACGAGACCCCCGCCACCCTGCCGGGACGGATCGCCGAGCTGCTGGGGGCCTCCGCCCGCTACGTGGTGCCCGAGGGCCTGGACCGCGCCTGGCTGCCCGAGGAGTCCGGCATGCGGCGGGTCATCGTGGACCCCAACGACGCCCGGGCGGCCTCCGCGCTCGGGGTGCGGGAGCTCAACGCCGTGGACGCCGTGGTGACGTCCTCGACCGTCTCCTGCGCCGAGACCGGCACCATCTTCCTCACCGGCCGCCCCGACGAGGGCCGCCGGGCGATCAGCCTGGTCCCCGACCACCACATCTGCGTGGTGCCCCTGGACTCGGTGGTCGAGCTGATCCCCGAGGCCCTCGCCCTGGTGAAGCCCACGGCCCCGGTCACCATGATCTCCGGGCCGTCCGCGACCTCGGACATCGAGCTCGAGCGCGTGGAGGGCGTGCACGGGCCCCGGACGCTGGACGTGATCCTGCTCGGCTGAGCTCCCGCCCACCGCACGGTGGTCTCCCGCCGCGCAGCTGCGGCTCCGTACAGTGGACGTCGTCGGAAGTCACGAGCGGCCGGTCCGGGTCCTCCCGCGGGAGGACCCGGACCGGCCGCGGCACGGGAGGGGCAGCGGTGAGACGGGTTCTGGGACGTCCTGTCGACGAGCAGACGCGGTGCGTGCACTACCGCACGCCGCTGGACGTGATCGCGATCAAGTTCTGGTGCTGCCGGGCGTACTACCCTTGTCATCTGTGCCATGAGGAGACCGCCGGCCATCCGGCGGCGCAGTGGCCGGTCGAGGAGCAGGACGCCGAGGCCGTGCTCTGCGGGGTCTGCGGCCACGAGCTCTCCGTGCGGGAGTACCTGGCCGCGGACGGCTGTCCGCGGTGCGCGGCCCGGTTCAACCCGGGCTGCGCCCTGCACGCCGATCTGTACTTCGAGCCGGCACCCCGGGACTGAGACGCCCCGGGACTCAGCCATCCCGGGGCAGCGGCAGCGCCTTCTGGACGCACCGGGGCGCGGCAGCGGCCGCCCGCCGCTGACCAGGACGAGGAGAGGACGGCTTCCACGGTGTCGATCAAGCATCCGCTGCGGGACCGGTCCCGCCGGGCGGAGTCCTCCGTCCCGACGGGGCCGCCGGGGACCCGGTCCTCGGCGATCCGGCTGACCGGGGTCACGGTCACCCGGGAGGGCCAGGACGTCCTGCGCGACGTCGACCTGTGCCTGGACGAACAGCGCATCGCGGTGATCGGGCTCAACGGATCGGGCAAGTCCACCCTGGTGCGCCTGCTCAACGGGCTGCTGCTGCCCACCCGGGGCACCGTGCAGATCGGTGGGCTGTCCACCGCGTCCGACGCCAAGCGCATCCGGCGCCAGGTGGGCTTCGTGTTCCAGAACCCGGAGAACCAGATCGTGATGCCGCTGGTGGCCGAGGACCTCGCCTTCGGGGCGAAGAACCTGGGCCTGCGCGGGGCCGAGCTCTCGGCCCGGGTGGACGGGGTCCTGGAGCGGCTGGGCATCGGGCACCTGGCCGAGCGGGAGTCCTACGCCCTGTCCGGGGGCGAGAAGCAGCTGGTGGCCCTGGCCTCGGTGCTGGTGATGGAGCCGTCCACGATCGTCTTCGACGAGCCGACCACCATGCTCGACCGGCGCAACCGGCGCCGGCTGCAGGCCACCATCGACGAGCTCGACCAGCGAGCCGTCGTGGTGACCCACGACCTGGAGCTGATCGGCGGCTACGACCGGGTGCTGGTGGTGCACGAGGGCCGGATCGCCTTCGACGGCGCCCCCGGACCGGCGGTGGAGTTCTACTGCGGGATCAGCGACTGATGGGCGCCGCCCGGCAGCAGGACGCCCGCAACAGCGCCGCTCGCCCCCACGGTGCCCGGCCCCACGGTGCCGGTGGGTTCCACCGTGCCGGGCCCACCGGTGTGCTGGCCCGGATCCCGGCCGGTCACAAGTTCGCGTTCCTGTTCGCCGCCAGTCTCGGCATCTACGCCGTGACGCACCTGGGCGTCCAGCTCGCGGTCTTCGGCCTGGCCGTGGCCGCCGCCTGGGCGACCCGCACTCCGGCCGCCCGCCTGGCACAGCTGTTGGCCGGGCTGCTGCTCATCGTCGGCGTCGTCTTCCTCACGCTGGGGTTCACCACAACCTGGGAGGCGGCGGCGGTGGCGGCGCTGCGGCTGCTGAGCCTGTGCCTGCTCGCCTGGGCGGTGAGCCTGTCCACCACCTTCGCCCAGATGCTGGCCCTCTTCGAGCGGCTGCTGGCCCCGACCCGGCACCTGGGGCTGAACCCGGCCCAGATGAGCCTGGCCCTGTCGATGACGATCCGGTTCATCCCGCAGATCCGCACCCAGTACCTCGAGGTCCGCGAGGCCCAGTTCGCCCGCGGTCTGCACAACAGCCCGGTGGCCGTGCTGGTGCCCCTGCTGGTGCGGACCCTGGAGTCGGCCCAGGAGATCGCCTCCGCCCTCGACGCCCGCTGCTACGACTCCGCGCCCCCACCACGGGCCGCTCCCCGGACCACCGCCGACTGACCCCTGGCCCACCCGGACGGATCCAGCCCGTTCGTTCCAGCCCGCCCGTCACCGCCCCGACCGTTCCAGTAGTCTCCGTCCCGCCTGCTCGAGCCCAGCCGCTCGTCCCCGATCGAAGGACCCCATGACCACCATGACCTCCCGGACCGCCGACAGTTCCCAGACCACCCAGAACACCGTCCTGGTGGCCGTGTTCGCCGCCCTCATCGCCGCCCTGGGCCTGGTGCCCCCGATCACGGTCGGCATCATCCCCGTGCCCATCACGCTGCAGACCCTCGGAGTGATGCTCGCCGGTGCGCTGCTCGGGCCGGTGCGCGGGATGCTCTCCGTCGTCGTCCTCCACGCCCTGGTGCTGGCCGGGCTGCCGCTGCTGGCCGGGGGCCGGGGCGGGCTCGGGGTGTTCCTGGGCCCGACCGGCGGCTACCTGGTGGGGTGGATCCCCGCGGCCCTGGTCATCGGGGCGCTGGTGCAGTACTGGGCGATCCGGCGCACCGGGCGCGCGGCCCGCTTCGCCGCGGTGCTGCTGAGCGTGGTCGTGGGCGGCATCGCGGTGATCTACGCCTTCGGGATCCCGTGGACGGCCGTGGTCACCGGGCTGTCGCTGTCCACCTCCGCGCTGGGCGCGCTCGTGTTCGTTCCCGGGGACCTGCTCAAGGCGGTCGTGGCGACCCTGGCCGCGATCAACGTCCACCGCAGCTACCGCCGGCTCCTGGGCGGGACGCCCACCGCCCGCTGACCACGGGGAGCACCGCCCGCCGGCAGCCGTCATCCATGACTCACGGCCGCACCCGCAGCGCGAGACCATCACCGAGGACGAGGACATGCCCTTTCTGGACCGCGTGACCCGCTGGGCCGAGGAACGCCCCCAGGAGCTCGCCGTCGCCTGCGGAAACGACCGGCTGACCTGGGGTGATCTGCGCGCCGGGGCCGCGGCCCTGGCCGCCTCGGGCGAGCGCACGGGGATCCTGCGGCAGGCCAACGGCACGGACTTCGCCGTCCGGTGGGCCGCCGGAGTGGCCGAGGAACGCGTGTGCGCCGTCCTGGACCCGTCCTGGCCGGAGGACATGACCGCGCAGGTGCGGGAGCGCTGCGCCGCGCGCCTCCCCGCCGATCCCGCCCCGGCGGCACTGCGCGACGGCGACCCCGCCTCGGCGTTCCTGATCGGCCTGACCTCGGGCACCACGGCCCTGCCCAAGGGCTTCCAGCGCAGCCGCGCCTCCTGGCGTCGCTCGTTCGGGGCCTCCGCGGAGCACTTCGGTCTGGGCCCCGAGGACCGCGTGCTGGCACCCGGCCCCCTGGCGGCGAGCCTGAACCTCTACGCCCTCTCCGAGTGCCTCTACGCCGGGGCAGGCTTCGTGACCCTGCCGGGCTTCGACGTCGCCGCCGCCCACGCCGCGATCACCGCGCACGGCGTCACCCGCCTGGTGCTCGTGCCCACCGTGCTGCGCGTCCTCGCCGAGCGCGGCCTGGCGGGCGGTGCCGACGCGAGCGGTGTCACGGCGATCGTGTGCGCCGGGCAGAAGCTGGACCCCACCACGTTCGCGGCGGCCCGGCGCTGGGCCCCGCAGGCCACGATCTGGGAGTACTACGGTGCCGCCGAGCTCGGCTTCGTCGCCGCGCGCTGTCACCGCCCGGGCGAGCCCGCCGAGATGCCGGCCGAGGACCCCGGCACCGCGGTGGGGGCGGCGTTCCCCGGCGTGGACGTGGCTGTTCTGGACGAGTCCGGTCACTCCGTGCCGGAGGGGCAGGCCGGCACGATCTGCGTGCGCTCGGACCTGGTCTGCGACGGCTGCCTCTGGGGCGACGACGGCCAGGGCCTCGGCCGGCTCGGCGGCCTGCACACGGTGCGGGACCAGGGCTTCCTCCGCAACGGGCAGCTGCACGTGCTGGGGCGGGCGGCCGAGATGATCAACACCGGCGGGCTCAACGTCTATCCGCACGAGGTCGAGGCAGCCCTGGCCCTGGCGCCCGGAGTGGCCGACGTCGTCGTCGCCGGCCTTCCCGACGACGCCCGCGGCCAGCGGATCGTGGCCGGGATCGTGCCCACGGCCGACCGGCCGGACCGTGCTCGGATCCGGGCCGGACTGGAGGAACGGCTGGCCCCGGCCAAGCGCCCGCAACAGTACTGGGAGCTCCGGGAGCTGCCGGTGACCGCGAACGGCAAGCTCAGCCGCACGGTGTTCCGCGACTGGATCCGCGAAGGAGACGCCCGTGTCCGACCGCTCGGCTGAGGCCCCCGTGCTGGTGCTGGGCCGGCGCACGCCCCTGACGCGCGCCGGAACCCTGCTCGAGGGCGTGCCCGTCCACCGGCTGCTGGCCCCGGTGCTCCGCTCCCTGCTGGCGGACTCGGGCCTGGACCCCGCCCGCGTCGCGGACGTGGTGGTGGGCAACGCCGTGGGCGCCGGCGGCAATCTCGCTCGACTGGCCGCCCTGGAGGCCGGGCTGCCGGTCTCGGTGCCGGGCCTGACCGTGGACCGACAGTGCGGGTCGGGGCTGGACGCGGTGGTGCTGGCCTGTCGGCTCGCCCAGGCCGGGGCCGGCCGGGTCTTCCTCGCCGGCGGGGCGGAGAGCATCAGCACCGCACCGCTGCGCGGACGACGACGCGAGGACGGAGAGGTCGAGTTCTACCGCCGCGCCCAGTTCGCCCCGGAGCACCTGGGCGATCCCGACATGGGCGAGGCCGCCGAGACGGTCGCCCGCGAGCACGGGATCGGCCGGGAACGCCAGGACGGCTACGCCCTGCGCAGCCACCGGCGGGCGCTGGCCGCCGCGGAGGCGGGGGCCTTCGCGGACGAGCTGGTGCCGGTCACCGGACCCCGTGGTGAGGTGCGGTCCGACAACGGCCCGCGCCGGGCGCTGAACGCCAAGCTGCTGGCACGCTTCCCGGCCGTGTTCGCGGCCGGCGGGACGGTCACGGCCGGGAACTCCTGCGGGGACGCCGACGGCGCGGCCGCCGTGCTCGTCACCGACCCGGCCACGGCACGCGCTCTGGGCCGGCGGGACGGGCTCGCCTTCCGCGGTGCGGTGACGGTCGGGGTGGACCCGGCGCGGCTGGGCATCGGCGCCGCCGTGGCCGCCCGGCAGCTGCTGGCGGAGCAGGGCGTGGCCGTGGCGGAGCTGGCGGCGGCCGAGTTCAACGAGGCCTTCGCCGGACAGGTGCTGGCCTGCACGGACCTGCTCGGCCTCGACGAGGAGGTGCTCAACGCCGAGGGCGGCGCCCTGGCCCTGGGCCACGCCTACGGCGCCTCCGGGGCGATGTCCGTGGTGCGCCTGCTGTCCCGGTCACGGGCCCTGCCCACCGGGAGCCTGCTGCTGGCGATGATCAGTTCGGCCGGGGGCATCGGCACGGCGGCCCTGTTCGAGAAGGTCGCGCTCTGACCGGAGCGGGTGCGCCCTGGACGACAACCCGTGCCCCGGCCGAGGTCGTGCATCCCGGCCGGGACCGGTGGTCCCTGCCGGCCGCGTGCCGCTCAGCGCGAGCGCTGCGCCGCCGCGAGCTCCTCGTCGTCCAGGGCGGGGTAGGACGGCCCGTGCTCGCCGAGCACGGTCACGCCGCGCCGCACGTTGTAGTAGACGTCCCGCAACGTCCAGCTGCGCAGGGCCGTGCGCTCGCGCCGCGGGACGGACTGCCGGCCCACGGTGGCGAACACGAAGAGCAGCGCCAGGAGGTAGAGTCCGCCGACCATGAGGAGCTCCTTCTCGCGACCATCGTCGCGTAAGGGTCTAAACTATTGATGACACTCACGCTAGCCGTGGAAGGGATAAGTAGTCAAGTGCATTTTGCCTATGACACTGAAGACGTGCTCGAGTCCGACGTGGCGCTGATGAACACCGCGCCGGGGGCCTCCCGCTCCGGGGAGGACGAGCTGGTGACCACCGCGCAGCTGCGGGCCCTCCTCGAGGAGCACGGCTGGTCGGGGCGCTTCGACCGTGACGAGCACGAGCTGGCCGAGGTGCGCGAGGTCCGCGGCGAGCTGCGGAGGGTCTGGGCCCTGGACCGGGACGCCATGGTGGACGCGGTCAACGCCGTGCTCGACACCACCGAGCTCGCCCCGCACCTGGCCCGGCACGACGGGAAGGACTGGCACCTGCACGCCTCGCCCTCGGACGCGCCCCTGGCCGCCCGGCTGCGCCTGGAGACGGCGTTCGCCCTCGTGGACGTGATCCGCGCCGACGAGACGGACCGGCTGCGGGAGTGCGGGGCCGAGGACTGCGACGGGGTGCTCCTGGACCTCTCCCGCAACCGGTCCAAGCGCTTCTGCAGTCAGCGGTGCGCCAACCGCACCAACATGACCGCCTACCGCCGTCGGCAGGCCTCCGACACGGACACGGACGACCGCCCGGACTCCGGCGCCGGGGCGTGAGCCGGCCCGGCAGACGGGCCGGCGCGGCGGGTGGAGCGTCGTCGTCGTTCGTCACGAACCGCGCCGCTGGACGCCCATTTCCATGATTTTCTATCGAGTGCTTCCTAGGCTGACCGGGTGAAGGAATCCTCGCTCGTCGCCGTCGTGTTCGTCGCCGCCCTCGCCCTGGGTGGCGGCACCCTCGCCGCCCAGATCGCCTCCCAGCCCGACGAGGAGGTCCAGGCCGCGCCGCTGCCGGTGTGCACCGTCCTCGACCGGTCCGAGCTGGTCCCCCGGACCGGCGCCCTCTACGGCGTGAACCTCGACTGGGAGGACAAGCCGCTGGCCGACTACGCCGACCGGCTGGGGCACCGGCCCGCCGTGTCCGTGTCCTTCACGGGGTTCCCCTACGACGAGCGCGGACACGACTACCTGCGGATGGCCGCCGACCAGATCCGGTCCGACGGCCAGATGATGCTGCTGACCCTCGAGCCCGAGGGTGGGCTCGCCGAGGTCACCGACGACGCCGTGCGGCAGCTGACCGCCGACCTCGCGGCGATCAACGACTCCGGGGTGCCGGTGGTCGTGCGCTTCGCCCACGAGATGAACGGCTCCTGGTACGCCTGGGGCCACCAGCCGACCGCCTACGTGGAGGCCTATCGGCGGGTGGCGGACGCGGTGCACGAGCACGCCCCCGGCTCGGCGATGATGTGGGCCCCGAACTACGGGGGCGGCTACCCCTTTGCCGGCGGGCAGCACGAGGCCGAGCCCGGCAGCGCCGACTTCGCGGCCCTCGACACCGACGGGGACGGCGCGCTGACCATGGCCGACGACCCGTACGCCCCCTACTACCCGGGGGACGACGCCGTGGACTGGGTGGGCATGTCCCTGTACCACTGGGGTGACCAGCACCCCTGGGGCGAGAACGAGCTGCCCGAGCCCGGCAAGTTCGCCGCCCAGCTCACCGGTGCCTACTCCGGCGCCGGCGGCGACGACCGCGCCGTCCCCGACTTCTACGCCGAGTACGGGCAGCGGCGCGGCAAGCCCGTGGCCATCCCGGAGACCGCCGCCCTGTACAACCCGGCGCAGGGCGGTGCCGACGAGCTGGCGATCAAGCAGGCGTGGTGGGGCCAGGTCTTCGACGAGTCGATTCCCCGGGACTTCCCGCAGCTGAAGATGATCAGCTGGTTCGAGTGGGACAAGCACGAGGTCGAGATCGACGGGCCGGTGGACTGGACGACCACCAACACCGCCGCCGTCCGGGACGCCTTCACCGCGGATCTGCCCGAGTGGCTGCACTGGGGTCCCGAGAAGAGCTGCACCCCGGCCGGCTCCTGACCCCTGCGGTCGGGGCGCGGCAGGAGCACACTGGATCCATGAGGATGATGCTGCTGACCGCGGGCACCCGCGGCGACGTGGAGCCGTTCGCCGCCCTCGCCCGTTTCGCCGCCGGCCACGGCCACGAGGTCCGCCTGGGCCTCCCCGACTCCTCCGGCGTGGACCTGTCCGGGCTGGACACCGTCAGCCTGGAGGTGGACTTCCACCGGCTGGTCCAGGAGCACGGGATCTCGCCGTGGACGGCCGTGCGGCACTTCCGCACCGAGGTGGGCCCCGGCATGCGCCGGATGCTGGCCGCCGCCGTGCGGGAGACGCTCGCGTTCGCGCCGGACGTGGTGGTCCACCACCCCAAGGTGCTCACCGCGCCGGCAGTGGCGCAGGCGCTCGGCGTCCCGCACGTGGTGGTGGAGGCGGTGCCCGTGCTCACCCCCACCCGGCAGTTCCCGGCGCCCGGCGTGGTGAACCGGGACCTCGGCCGGTTCAACCGGGCCACCTACGCGGTGGCCCGCGGTGCCGAGCGGATGTTCCGCCGGGACATCGACCGGGCCTGCGCCCAGCTGCCCGGCGGCCGGCCGGCCGCCGTTCCCGCCCCGGCGGCCACCCTGCTGCCCATCAGCCCGCGGCTCCTGCCGCGCCCGGACGACTGGCCGGCCTCGGTGCATCTCACCGGGTCCTGGCACTCCGACGCCCCGGTGCCGGAGCCCGATTCCGCCGTGCGCGAGTTCCTCCGGGGCGGGCCCTACCTCGTGGCGACCTTCGGCTCCATGGCCTCCGGGGATCCACTGGGCCGGGGGAGGGCTGTGCTGGAGAGCGCCCGCGCCCACGGTCTGCGGACGCTGCTGCTCACCGGGTGGGGCGGACTCGCGCTGCCGGACGACCTCCGGGACGACGTGCTCGCTGTGCCGACCCTGTCGCTCGACGCGGTGCTGCCGGGGGCGGAACTGGCCATCCACCACGGCGGGGCCGGGACCGTCCACACCGTCGCCCGCGCCGGCGTTCCGCACGTGGTGGTCCCGTTCCTGGCCGACCAGCCGTTCTGGGGCCGGCAGCTCCACAGCATCGGCCTCGCCGCAGCGCCCATCCCGCAAAAGAAGCTGACGGCCGAGCGGCTCACCGCGGCGATCGGCGACGCCCTCGGGTGCCGTGCCGCCGCCGAGCGGGTGGGCCGCGAGGTGCGGAAAGAGCGCGGATTGGAGGCCGCGCTGACCGTGCTCACCTCCTGCTGAGCTTCGGAAGCCGCCCACCCGGTGTAGTTTGCTTTTGAGAATGCACAGCTGCCCGGCACCGAGCCCGGTGCACCGAGGGGCAAGGACACGCATGGACGCCGACGAGCGGGCGGAACGCACCGCAGCAGTGGAGCAGCTGCGCGCCATGGCCCGCACCCAGGTGCGGGACGGAGCGGAGGGGGCTCAGGAGCTGGAGCATGCCCTGGCCTTCCTCGGGGAGCTCGACCTCCGGACGCTGCGGGAGATCGAACGGGAGCTCGCCCGCCCTGACAGCATCATCACCAGGCCGGACACGGGAGCCCGCGGGGGTCTCGCGACTTTCCTGGGCGCCCGGTACGCTGCGGCGTTCCCCGCGTCCCGATACCACCCGAGCACACCGGTCCCGCAGATCCGGGCCCGCCTGCTGGACACCCTGGTGTTCCGGGAGATCCGGACAGCCCACGGAAGCACGATGTTCGACCGTTCCGTGCGAGGGGTCCAGGGCGCTCTGGGCCTGTCTCCGCGCGACAGTCTCGCGGAGACGGGCTTCCCCGAGTACGGGGCGGCGGTCGTGTTCCTGCTGCTCGACGTCGCGGCGTCCTTCGCGACCGTGCAGCTCAGCAAGACGTCCGCCCACATCACCGCGTCCATGGGCTACTCCGGCATGGACGCCTACGCGGACGCCCTCGACGCCTGCCACTTCATGACCGCCGCCTTCGCCAAGCACCTCCTGCGGTCCCCACCGGATCCCGACAAGCTGGTGACCATGGCGGCACGCGGGCGGCTGGATGGCCTTGGGATCTCGCCCACGGATCTCGACGGCGACCGTCTGCTCGCTGAGCTCTCGAAGCTGCGGGACCTTCTGCCTCAGCTGAGTGCCCCGTACTCCTCGTGGGGGCCGGCCGGGGACGCCGTCCGCCGTCGTCCCCCGGACACCGCCGGGCGGGAGGACGACGCGCGGCAGTCCTTCAGCGTCTCCCGGCGCCCGGGGCGGCCCCGGACTGCCGGCGAGGCCGAGCAGCACCACCTGTCCCGCAAGGACTGGTCCTGGTGGGTGCGCGAGCACCGGGCTCAGCTGGCGCCGGTGCTGGCGATTGCCGCGCTCGGCATCTTCTGGTGGTCGGGGCGGGCGTCCGCACTGGAGCTCTCGGGCAGGCTCATCGTGCTCGCGGGCCTGATGGGGGCCATCGCCGGCGCCGCACTGGCCGCTCTCCTCGGCTCCCGGGCGCAGGCCTTCTTCCGGGCGGCCGAGGGGCTCAGCAGGTACACGGTGCTGCAGGGTCGGCGCGACGCGCAGTTCCTGCGCGCCTTGCGGACGCTGCGCCCGGACCTTTTCGCCGGTGCCCGGCACGCCGGCCTTCCCCGGCTCGTCACCGTGGTGGTCGAGCGCAACGGGGTGCTGTTCCTGGGCCGTGGCGCGCGTCCTCCTGTGGTCGCGGCGTTCCACTGGTTGCACGTCCCGCGGATCACTGTCCCCGAGGACCCACCCGGGGCACCCCGCCGACGAGTGCACCGGGTGGCCTTCGAGATCCGCAGAGAAGGGGCCGACGTGGTGCTCGGCCTCCCGCTCGAGCGGGCGAAGGTGGCCTGGACGCAGCGCAGCTACCTCGAGAGCAAGCCACTGGAAGCGGTGCTCGCGCTCGTGCAGGGCCTGCGGCACACCTGGGCACTGCCCCCGCTCGGCGCACGCAATCACGGTGACAACGAGGACACCTCCGAGCGTCTGCGCCTGCTGAGCGGCGCCGACGAGCTGGCCGGCACCCGTTGGGAACAGGAGGCCCTCGACTGGGAGTTCGGCCCCCGCCCGCCGCTGGAGCTCGCCGGTGCCGCCGCGGCACGCCGGGAACAGGCCGTGCTGGCAATGGTCGTCGTGCTCATGGCACTCGGGTGCGTCCTCGTCCCGCCGGTGCTTTCCTGGCTCGTCAAGTGATCTCAGAAGCCCACCGGCCGATTCGCTCAGCCATCTCGGACCGAGGTTTGCCCTGTCGCCACGAGAGAGAGAACAAACCGGTGCTCCTGGGCGCTGTATTTCTCGAGAATTCCGGTCGGGGCTTTTCGAACTGAGATCCGTGAATTCCGCAATGGCCGATTGACGTGCCACAACACCGAGAGAATCGATTGCTCGGTTAGTCTCGGTCCCGTACACGACCCCTGATTGGGGGACAACTGCACACCCGGGCGTCAGCCGAAGCGCCCACGGACCGGAGGAGCGCCTTCGTGGAGCCCATGCTCGGAACAGCACCGCTCTGGTTGGTGCTCACCGCCGGTCTCGTCGGCGCTGTGGTGGGGTGGTTCCTGCCCCGAGTGGTTCTCCAATACAGCCCTGTCACGGACGAGCCCGCCTCTGTGCCCTCTCGTCCACTGCTGGCTGTCGCCACGGCGGCGCTCTTCGTCATGGTGGCCTCGTTCTTCGGGCTCAGCTGGGAACTTCCGGCCTATCTCTTCTTCGCGGCGGTCGCCGTGGTACTGACGGTGATCGATCTGCGCCACCACCTCCTGCCCAATGCCGTGGTGCTGCCGGCGTTGGGCATCGGGTTCGTGCTGCTCGCGCTCGCCGCCACAGGGGCGAACGCTTGGGGCTCGCTGCTGCGCGCCGTGCTGGGTGCCCTCGCGCTCTTCGTCCTCTACCTCGTGCTGGCACTCGTTTCGCCGGCCGGGCTCGGCATGGGCGATGTCAAGCTCGCCGCCGTGCTGGGCCTGTTCTTGGGTTTCCAGGGCTGGGGCGCCCTGTTCGTCGGGGCCGTGCTGGCCTCCGTCGCCGGCATGGTGGTGGGGCTCACCGTCCTCGCATCCCGCCGCGGTGGACTGCGCAGCGACGTGCCGTTCGGTCCGTCAATGCTGACTGGCGCCCTGGTGGCCGTCTTCTGGGGCGAGCGGCTGGCGCGGGAGTACCTGTTGCCAGGTCTGTACTGACGCCGTTCGGGGGACAAACGCGCTGAAGTTGAAGTAGATGCAGATCGATACACTCCACCACTAGGCATTACGTCCGTTTTTGACGTCCCCCAAAGTGCATGCACCTGAATGCTTGTGTATTTGCTGGAGCAAAGTCTAATCTTCTTACAGGTCAGTAGCCCGGTACGGGGAGAAGCCGCAAGGCATATACCGACAGAGCTGACGACCCTTTCCCACCACCCCCCTTTCATCAAAGGATCCTGCCATGCTGCCTCTGCTCATCACCATCCAGAACGTGTTCTTCGACGCCACCGACCGCCTCAAGAAGGACGAGAAGGGCGCGACCGCCGTCGAGTACGGCCTGATCGTCGGTCTCATTGCGGTGGCCATTATTGCAGCCATCACCCTCCTGGGCGGCCAGCTCGATACGCTCTTCGACAACATCACCGGCCGTATTCCCGCCGGCGCCGCCTGATCCGCTAACGCTCAGCGATTGCAAGCGCCGCGGCGTCCCGCACCGGGGCACCGCGGCGCTTCTCGTGAGGGCTAAAGGCGTTGGCGACCCGCTGCCTATTAGCTCCATGTCTCTACTCTTATGCGGAAAGGCTTGACCATGATCCCGTGGCGCTCGGAGCGCGGCGCAGCCGCCGTAGAGTTCGCGCTGGTGGTTCCGGTGCTCCTCCTGCTGCTGCTGGGCATCATCGAGTTTGGCAGGGCCTACAACGCACAGATCAGCTTGACGCACGCAGCCCGGGAGACTGCTCGTCACATGGTGATCCACGACAACGGGACGGCCTCCGCCACAACGTGGACCGCCGCAGCGTCCGCCGGCCGGAACGCCGCTCCGTCCTTAAAGGGCACGGAGATGACCTTCTCCGCCGTCCCTGCGAAGTGTGCCGCCGGCACCACGCTCGCCGTCACCGTCTCTTACCCGTTGAAGACCGTCACCGGGATCGCCAAGGACATGACCTTGACCGGAAAGGCGGCCATGCAATGCGGCGGCTGATCGACCACCTGATGCACGCACGCACGGCGCACCGGGATAACGGTGAACGGGGCGCGGTGGCCGTCGTCACCGCCCTGTGCTTGGTGGTGCTCCTCGGCTTCGCGGCCCTCGCGATCGACGTCGGCATGCTGTACGAGGAACGAGCGCAGCTGCAGAACGGCGCCGATGCCGCAGTCCTGGGCGTTGCCCAGGACTGCGCGAAGAACGCCAACTGCGTGGACGCCGCTGCAGTCCTGCCGCGGGCGCAGCAGCTGGCCGACTCGAATGCTCGTGATGCCCGATCAAAGGCCGCGGTCCTCGAGCTCGACAAGACCGTACAGAAGGTGCGGGTGCAGACCACCACGGTGGACGGCAAGAGCGGTGCCGGTTCGTTGGCACTCTCCTTCGCCCCCGTGCTCGGCGTCGACAAAGCTACGGTGAGCGCGACCGCCACCGCGTTCTGGGGAGCGCCGCAGGCGGGGCCGGCCATGTTCCCGATCGCCTTCGCCAAGTGCGAGTTCAACCTCACGGGTGCCCCTCAGGTGCTGGTCCTCGGCGGCAAGGGGCCGACCAAGTGCCCCAAGACCGGGGGCAGCACCGGCCATGTGGACGATCTGCCGGGTGGTTTCGGCTGGATCGGGGAGAACTCCTCCACGACGTGCGGGGTTTTCGTCGCCGTTGGTGACCAGGTCAAGAGCTCGACCGGAGCGAGCATCCCTTCGGGTTGCTCGACCACTGCCACAGAGGCAGCGCTCAGGAACAAGACGGTTCTCCTCCCCGTGTACGACCAAGTGAGCGGCACCGGCAACAACGGAAAGTACCGCATCGCGGCATGGGCCGCGTTCGAGGTCCACGGCTATACCTTCACCGGCAACGTCGCCTGGAACCCCGGACTGGTCACCGGCGCCTGTGGCACCAACTGCGACGGCATCTACGGGAAGTTCGTGCGCTTCGTGACCCTGGACGCCGACTTCGTGATGGGTCCTCCGACCTCCTATGGCACCACGGTCGTGGAGCTGCGCGAGTGACCTCCGTCTTGCTCCGACACCCCGCTACTGTCCCTCCTCCTGAGCACATGGAAGTACGACTGTGAAAACTCGCATTCTCGCCGGCTTCGTGATGGCGGTCCTCGCCATCGCCGGACTCGTCATCGTCAGCACCTATGTCGGCACCGCGGACGCCCGCGCTCTGGACCAGCAGGAACCGCGGGAGGTCTATTTGATCACCGCGCCGATCCTGAAGGGCACACCGGTGGAGGAGTTCGGGGAGTCCTTGACCCTGCACACGGTGCCCGCCGCCGTCGTGCCCGCCGGTGCGCTCTCCTCCCTAGACGCGCAGAGCGGAAAGGTCGCCGGGGTCGACCTGCAACCGGGGGAGCAGCTGCTCGACTCCCGCGTGGTTGACCCCCAGGCGCTCGAAGCGCCCGGGACGGTACCGGTGCCCAAGGGGCTGCAGGAAGTCACGATCCAGCTCGAGGCGCCTCGCGTGCTCGGCGGTCAGCTCACGGCGGGGGACACGGTGGGCGTCTTCGTCTCCTTCGAGGGCGAGGAGGGCCGGGAGTCCAAGACGGCCAAGGACCTGGACAAGATCCTCGTCACCTCCGTGCAGGGGGCACCCAGTACGACCGAACCCGCCGAGGGCGAGGCGGCACCCGAGGCAGGGGCCCCGGCCGTTCCTGAGAGCTCCCTGCTCGTCACCTTCGCGGTCAACGCCGACACGGCCGAGAAGATCGTCTACGCCTCCGAGTTCGGCCGGATCTGGCTGTCCCTGGAGCCCGAGGACGCCGAGCAGAACGCCAACGGCGCCACGAGGAGTGATTTCGAGTGAGCCGCATCCTGCTGGTCACCAAGGACCCGTCCTACGACGTCCAGTTCCGCAAGGGCATCGACGGGCGTCTGCCCGGCGAGATGCAGACCGTCTTCAGCGCAGCACTGCCGGCCACGCCGGACGAGCTGCTGGGCCGCTCGATCGGCGAACTCCCCACGGTCGTGGTCCTGGGACCCGGGCTGGACTTCCACGACGCGCTGCGGCTCGGCGGACTGTTCGACATCCAGCGACCCGAGGTCTCCCTGGTGCTCGTGGCTCCCGCCGACATGTCCCTGGCCATGGCAGCCATGCGGGCCGGCTTCCGCGACGTGCTCGACGTGGACGCCGATGCCGACGGCATTCTCAGCACGATGTCGAGGGTCCTGGACGCAGCGGAGTCGCGCCGACGGGTCTCGCTCCAGGGTTGGTCCGCCGGTGAATCCGGTGCCGCTCTCGCTCACGACGACACCCGCGTCATCGTCGTCACGTCGCCCAAGGGCGGGGTCGGCAAGACCACCGTCGCGGCCAATCTGGCCGTGGGCCTCGGCCGGACTGCGCCGATGAACACGGTGATCGTGGACCTGGACGTCCAGTTCGGGGACGTCGCCGCCGCCTTGCGCCTGGCTCCCGAGCACTCGCTGACCGATGCCGTCACCGGCCCCTCCGTCGACGACTCCCTGGTGCTCAAGACCTTCCTCACCGTCCACCCTGCGTCCGTCTACGCTCTGTGTACCCCGGCCAATCCGGCCGAGGGCGAGTTGGTGGGCGCGGCGCAGATTACCCATCTGCTCGACCAGCTGGCGGGTCAGTTCCGGTACGTCGTCGTCGACACCGCTCCCGGTCTGGGGGAGCATGCGCTGGCCGCCCTTGAGGCCGCCACCGACGTCGTGTTCGTCACCGGCATGGACGTTCCCGGGGTTCGCGGCCTGCGCAAACAGATGGACCTGCTGGGCGAGCTCTCACTGCTGCCCGAGAGTGCTTCGGTCGTGCTCAACGCCGCCGACCGCAACACCGGGCTCTCGGTGCAGGACATCGAGGCCACCATCCGGACGCCCGTCGACCATGTGGTCCCTCGCTCCCGGATGGCCGTGTACGCCACCAACCGCGGCGAGCCGCTAATCCTGCACGCGCCGAAGGACAAGGCCGCCCGGCAATTGCAGGCGCTCGTGGACTCCTTCACCCCCGCCCGTCCTGCCTCGAAGCGAGGCCTCCACCGGAAGGCCATGGTCTGACCATGAAGCTCGCAGATCGCCTCGCCGCCGCCCGCGGCGAGAGCGTCCCCCCGCTGCACGCCGACACCGATGCGCGCACTCCGGAGCAAGATTCCGGCGACCCTACCGTGCTGACCGCAGAGTCACCGGCCGAAACGTCCGATCCTCGGTCGTCGGAAGGCGCCGCGGAGCCCGGCTGGAACGAGCCGGGGGGCTCCATGTCCTTCTCCGAACCGGCTGCCGCGACAGCGGCCGAGCTGACCCCGCGGACCCAGGTCGGCCGGTTCGACGCGCTGGCCGGGCTCAAGCAGCGGGTGAAGCAGGAGCTGCTGGACCGCATCGGCTCCCGCCAGTCCGACACGAGCCTCAGCGACGGCGACCTCAAGGACTTCGCCACCCGGGAGCTAACCCGCATCGTCGCGGCGGAACAGGTGCCGATGTCCTCGGAGGAGCGGTCCCGGCTGATCCGCTCCGTCAGCGACGACGTTCTCGGCTACGGGCCGCTCCAGGAGCTGCTCGACGACGACTCGGTCACCGAGATCATGGTCAACGGACCGAACCAGGTGTTCGTCGAGCAGAAGGGCAAGGTCAGTCTCTCGGAGGCAACTTTCGCCTCCGAACAGGACCTGCGGCACGTGATCGAAAAGATCGTCACCCAGGTGGGCCGGCGCATCGACGAGTCCTCCCCCCTGGTGGACGCGCGCCTGCCCGACGGCTCACGCGTCAACGCGGTGATTCCTCCGCTCGCGGTGAAGGGGTCCTCCTTGACCATCCGAAAATTCGCCAAGGACCCACTGACTATTGAGGACCTCATCCGCTTCGGATCGGTGTCCCCGCAGATGGCCGATCTGCTGCGGGCCTGTGTGGAGGCACACCTCAACATCCTGGTGGCCGGTGGTACTGGCACGGGCAAGACCACGATGCTCAACGTGGTCTCCTCCTTCATCCCGCACGGCGAGCGCATCGTGACGATCGAGGATGCCGTGGAGCTGCAGCTGCAGCAGGAGCACGTGGTCCAGCTCGAGTCCCGTCCGGCGAACATCGAAGGCAAGGGAGAGATCTCCATCCGGGATCTGCTCAAGAACTCCCTGCGCATGCGCCCCGACCGGATCGTGGTGGGGGAGTGCCGTGGCGGCGAGGCCCTGGACATGCTCCAGGCCATGAACACTGGTCACGACGGCTCGCTCTCGACCATCCACGCCAACTCCCCGCGCGACACCATCTCCCGTCTCGAGACCCTGGTCATGATGGCCGGCATGGACCTGCCGCAGCGGGCGATCCGGGAGCAGATCGCCTCGGCCATCCACGTGGTCGTCCAGCTCTCGCGCCTGCGCGACGGCACCCGCCGCGTCACCCACATCACCGAGATCCAGGGCATGGAGGGTGAGACCGTCACCCTGCAGGACGCCTTCCTCTTCGACTGGGACGCCGGCGTGGACCCTCGCACCGGTCGTTTCCGGGGCACGACCCGCTCCACCGGGGTGCGCCCGCGGTTCGTGGACAAGTTCGAGGACTACGGCATCAAGCTGCACCCCTCCGTCTTCGACCCCGGGAGGAAGTGATGCTCCCGCTCCTGATCGGTTTCGGCTTCCTGACGCTCGCGGGCGCGCTGGGGCTCTTCGTCGTCTTCCGTTCCCGGACGCCCCGTCTGCCCATGGACCGGCGCCGCCCGCTGCGGACGGCCCGGGAGCAGACCCCGTCGCAACTGACCCGCCTCACAGGAGTCACCACGGAGGCCGTCAGCGAGTTCTTGGAGGAGCGCGGGTGGACGCGGCGCATCGCCGCAGCCCTCGAGAACGCCGGGATCAAGGCCTCACCCGCTGACTTCCTCGTGCTGGTGGCGGCCGGAACGGCAGCCGCCATGGCGGTCGGCACGATCGCCGGGGGCTTCCTGCTGGGGGTCCTCTTCCTGCTGGCGGCTCCGGTGATGGCGAAGGTGGCGGTCGGCTTCCTCACCGCTCGCCGCAAACGGGCCTTCGCCGACCAGCTCGACGACACCCTGCAGCTCTTCGCCGGCTCGCTGCGTGCGGGTCACTCCCTGTTGCGGGCCGTGGACGCGGTGGCCCGGGAGTCCCAGTCCCCGACCTCCGAAGAGCTCACCCGCGTGGTCAACGAGACACGGCTCGGCATGGGCCTCGACACGTCGCTCGACCTGACCGCCCAGCGGATGGAGTCCGAGGACTTCTCGTGGGTGGCCCAGGCCATCGGCATCCACCGTGAGGTCGGCGGCGACCTCGCCGAGGTGCTCGATCGCGTCGCCGGGACCATCCGGGAGCGCAACCAGATCCGGCGCCAGGTCAAGACACTCTCGGCCGAGGGGAAGATGTCCGCCTACATCCTCATGGCCCTGCCGGTGCTGATCGCCGCCGTCCTCGCAGTGATCTCCACCGAGTACATCGCCCAGTTCCTCACGAGCGGGATCCTCGGCTACGCGATGATCGTCGTCGCGCTGCTGATGTTCGCCATCGGCGGGTTCTGGATGTCCAGGATCGTCAAGATCCAGTTTTGAGCTCCTCCACCCCGTTCCTCGAAGGACCTCTCATGACACCGCTGTTCCTCGGTCTCCTCCTCCTCGCCGGTGCGGCCGCGACGGCCATCTGGCTCGCCGTCGGCGTGCGCTGGGGCGGCGACCGGCTGGTGCGCCAGAACCTCGGCATCGGTTTCGGCGCGATCGAGACCGAGACGATCCGCAACGCCCCGGACTTCGGCTGGGCCCGCCGATTCACCACGGAGAATGGGCGGGACCGGCTCGAGCGCTTGCACGCCAAAGCAGGACGCCCCGCGGACTGGCCGGTGGCCCGGCTGATGGCCTACAAGGTCTACGCCGTGGCCAGCGCGGTTCTTCTCGATCTGCTTCTCCTCCTGCTGGCAGGGGACAACGGCATGATCGTGCTGATGGTCGCGGTCATCGTGCCGGTGGCTTACTTCGTGCCGGAGCTGCTGCTGTACTCTCGCGGCACCGAGCGGCAGAAAGCGATCGGTTTGGAGCTCGCCGACACCCTGGACCAGATGATGATCGCGGTGGAGGCCGGTCTGGGCTTCGAGTCGGCCATGGCACGCGCCGGCCAGAACGGCAAGGGCCCGCTCGCTGAGGAGTTGATGCGCACATTGCAGGAGATGCGCGTGGGCATTCCACGCCGTGACGCCTATCTGGCGCTGGAGCAGCGCACCGACGTCCCCGATCTGCGCGCATTCACCCGCGCGGTGATCCAGGCGGACGCGTACGGGATCTCCATCTCCACGGTGCTGCGCACCCAGGCCAACGAGATGCGCGTCAAGCGGCGGCAGCGGGCCGAGGAAGCGGCGCAGAAGATTCCTACGAAAATTCTCATCCCGCTGATGCTGTTCATCCTCCCGGTGCTGTTCCTCACCGTGCTCGGACCCACGGTCCTCAACTTCCTGAAGATGTAGCCCGATGCCGTCCGTCAGATCCTCATCACGCTCCACGACGACTGGCACGGGCCGCACCGCGCTGGCAGCAGCTCTTGCCGTGGTGTCGCTGTCCGCCGTTGGCCTCCTGGTCCTGCCCTGGCTGGCCGGCACCCCGGCCGCCGGTTTCGGCGGGGACGTCCAGCACAGCGACCCTGCCGCGGTGAGCGCTCCCGAACCGGTGTACGCCTCGTCGCTCGCGGCGGACGACGCCCGGGCCGTCGGTGACCCGGGGTCCCACTCCGCAGTGCCGGGCCCGGAGACCTGCGGTGACCTGTCCGTCCGCGCCCGGATCTGCTCCCCGTCCATCGGAATCGACGCGGCGCTCGAATCCATGGGGACAGACGCGGCCGGGAACATGGCGGTTCCCACCCATGCGGACCGTGCGGCAATCGGCTGGTACTCGGCCTCCGCTCCGATCGGCGGCGAGCAGGGCAATGCGGTGCTGGCCGGCCACGTGGACTATCCCTACGACGCTCCTGCACTGGCCACCCTCTACACGGCGCAGCCCGGGCAGAAGCTGTGGGTCTCCGACGGGACTGGGGGAGTGTTCTCCTACACCGTGACCACGGTGCGGGAGCCGACCCCGCGGGACGCGCCGCCGCGGGACATCTTCGAGTTGACCGGAGATCCAGGACTGTCCCTGGTCACCTGCTCAGGCGACTACGTCCAGCCGGACGGAGCGCCGTCCTGGTCGTACACGAACAACCTCATCGTCGACCTGGCCCTTGATCCCGAGACGGCCCCCGTCCCGTGACGCAGTCGGGCCGCCCGTCCCCTCTTGTGCGCACACCCGGCGTCGCACAGTGACTTCCCCGGACAGCACCTCCTCCATGCAATTACATTAGTAAAGATCGGTCGGCCGCCCACCGGCCTGCCGATCCCCACACGATCCCCAGGAGTTCCCATGCCCTCCCCCCTCCCCGCCCGCCGCGCGCAGCTCCTCGCGGTGGCGGCTCTTGCCGGCACCACCGCGGTGACCGGGACGCTGGTCGCTGCGGCGCCGGCCGTCGCCGTGCCCGTGGCGATCGCGGAGTACCTCGTCGAGGTCCCTGAGGAGAGCCCGAGCACCGGCGCGGAGTCGTTCTACACCCCGGTGACGCTGACCAACACCGACACCGCCTACGGCATCGACGAGGACCAGCCCCTGGCCCCCGTCGGAGAGCTCGTGCTGGACGACGAGGGCTACGGCGTGGCCGAGCCCTTCGACGACCCGGCCGCCGGGTGGGAGGACGTGGTGGGCGAGAAGGTCGGCGAGACCCCGGTCTACTGGGAGCCGGGGAACGCCGCCCTCGCCGGATACATCCTCTCGGTCTTCGGTCCCACCGCGGATCCTGACGAGGCGCTGGCGGTGCAGTGGGCCGTGCGCTCCCTGTCGACCGCGGAGTTGCCGCAGCCGGCCGGCATCGAGCAGTCGCACCTGGACCGGGCCGAGTTCCTCATCCAGGACGCGCGCAACAACGTCCCGGCGCTCGCCCCGCAGGACGGCTACCGGGCCTCCGTGTCCTTCGCGCCGGACGGTCGGCCCGACACGCTGCTCGTCACCATGCCGGAGGCCTACTACACCACGACCGTCACCCTGTCCGGGCCCGTCACCTTCACCGACGGGACGAGGACGCAGAGCTTCACCGGCGGGGACCGGGACAAGTACCTCGAACTGGCCGTGCCCGCCGGGGTCACCGAGGGCGAGCTCACTGCCGACCTGACGGCGACCATGCCCTCGACCGAGATCACCGTCCTGGCCGACGACCAGTACCGCGACCTGCTCATCGCGGGTCAGGAGCGCACGGTGGACTGGACCGCGAGCGCCGGGTTCAAGATCGACGCACCGACCGCGCCGGAGGACGAGGTCTCCGACGAGGAGACCACGCCCCCGGATGGCGACGGAACCGGCGACGCGCCGGTCGATCAGGACACGCCCACCGGCAACGACACTGACGACGATAAAGACGTCGACAGCGTCGGCGGCCCCGGCAGCGACACGGACTCCGGTGACGGCTCGGCCGGACCGGACGCCGAGCCGGCGGTCCGGGATGGCGGTGCCCCTGTCCTCGAGGTCGTGACGGACGCCGACGCCGAACAGCGACTCACGGCGACCCTCGAGGCCTTCGTCCTGTTCGACGAGCAGACCACCACCTCCACGGAGGTCGTCACGGAGACCACCATGACGGCCGGGGGAGCGGCGTACGCGGAGTCGGCCATGGCCAACACCGGCATGGGCGCAGCCCCTGCGGCCGGTGAGCGCAGCGCGATGACCTCGGTGATCCTCGTCGTGGTCGCCGTCGGCGCCGGCCTCGGCGCCTGGCTGCTGCGCCGACACCCGGCGACCACCTCGGATCGGTCCGCCTGATGTTCACCTCCGTCCCAGTTCTCCGGGAGATCTCGATGAGCCGCACCACTCGCACCGTCGTCGTCGCGTCCCTCGCGCTCGCCGCCCTCACCGGCTGCGGCGGTGCCGCGGCCGAGGCGAAGGGCGCGCACACCTACGAACCCCTGCCGCCGCTCAGCACCGCGACGCCGACCACCAGCCCGGCGCCACAGCCGACGTCCCCGGCGGCGCCCAAGTCCTCTCCCGCCCCGACGGCAGAGGCACCTGCAGACCCTGCCGCCCCTGCCGCAGGGACGGCCCAGGCGGCCGCCCCGGTCGGCGGCACGGCAGGCACGAGCATCACCGGGCAGACGCCCGTTGCCGGGTCCTCATTCGCCCTCGGACAGGCACCTGCCGCTGTGGCGGGGCCGGTGGGTGGTGGCATGCCGGTCCAGGCGACGGAGCGGAGGTCGACCAGCACCACGACGACCACGTCGACGACGATCGAGGCCGGTCTCAAGCTCGTGGTCACCTGCGAGGGGCTGTGCATGCTGGCTGACCTCGCCGCGCCGGAGCTGACCGGGCAGGACGGAGCGTTCTCCGAGGACCTCCTGCGGCAGGCACTCGAGAAGGAGCTGCGTGGGCAAGGCGGCGACCAGCAGCAGCTGACCGACGACCTGCTCGAGCAGCTCATGCAGGATCAGTGGGCTCTGGCCGAGCGGGATCTCGAGGGCGGGGACGAGAAGCTGGTCTTCTCCTCGGCCCAGAAGTAGGTTCGCGCCGTCCGGAGCGCAGTCATCCGGCGGGACGGCGCGGTCCGCGTTGCCACAGCACACGACGACGCACCCGGCCCTTGACGAGGGCCGGGTGCGTCAATGTGACTCAGGCGGGCACGGCCGCCCAGTGCACGGCGAAGCACGCCGTGGCGGCCATCGAGTACAGCCACACGGAGGCTTCGCGGGTCCACGGCACCTTCTTGGTCATGGCAGAGCTGATGACCGCGGTGATGATCAGTCCGATGCCCAGCCACAGGGACCAGTCGGTGAACAGCTGCAGGACGGCGCCCAGCACGCCGGTGCCGGCGTCGTCGAGGACACGATCGATGTCGAGATTCATGGTGAGAACTCCCCCCGGAGCAGACGAACGTTCCGGGCGCCCCCATGACGCCCGCGACGACAGGGTGCGACACCGGCGGCGGGGAAGCGGAGGATCAGCCGGTCCCCGGGCCGCCGGGGCGGGCACGCCCTGACAGTGCCGAGCCTATTCGATGAATTTGCAAATGCATCGGCGGATGGCGTCGCTTCTTGCGGGGACAGCCTGCCCAGCGCGGTGTGCGGAGCAGGATATGCAAAAGGCCCCGGACCGACTGGTCCGGGGCCTTTCGCTGGTGGTCGGGATGACAGTGTGCTGGTTCAGGACATAGGCAAGGCATGTCTCGGGACATCGGCAACATGAGGTCGCACATCCGCGGCAGGGTGCATCCGGGGTGGATNTGTGCTGGTTCAGGACATAGGCAAGGCATGTCTCGGGACATCGGCAACATGAGGTCGCACATCCGCGGCAGGGTGCATCCGGGGTGGATGCTTCCCCGTGTCGAGAGCAGAACTGGTCATCACCGCCATCACCACCGAAGGCCTCTCCCAGGCCGAGGCCGCCCGCCGCTACGGTCTGTCCGAGGCCTGGGTCAGCCGCCTCATGGCCCGCTACCGCGCCGAGGGCACCGACGCGTTCCAGCCTCGCTCGCGAAGACCGCACACTCACCCCAATGCCGTGGACCCCGCCGTGGTGGAGCTCATCGTCGAACTGCGCACCCGACTGGCCGCCGCCGGCCACGACGCCGGCCCGGACACCATTGCCTGGCACCTGCACCACCACCACGGCCACCAGGTCTCCCGCGCCACGATCAGCCGCTACCTCACCCGGACCGGGCTGATCACCCCGGAACCGAAGAAGCGACCCAAGACCTCCCTGCACCGCTTCCAGGCCACCATGCCCAACGAGACCTGGCAGTCGGACTTCACCCACTACCGGCTGGCCGGCGGCCAGGAGGTGGAGATCATCACCTGGCTCGACGACTGCACCCGCTACGCCCTGCACCTTTCCGCTCACCGGGCGATCACCACCCCGATCGTGGTCACCACCTTCCGCGCCACCACCAGCCGCTACGGCATCCCCGCCTCGACCCTGACCGACAACGGCATGGTCTACACCGTCCGCCACGCAGGCCTCGGCCGCCGGGGCGGGCGCAACGGCTTCGAGCAGCAGCTGCGCGACTGGCATGTGGAGCAGAAAAACTCCCGACCCGGCCATCCCACCACCTGCGGGAAGGTCGAACGCTTCCAACAGACCCTCAAGAACTGGCTGCGCGGCCAACCCGACCAGCCCGAGACCCTGCTCGACTTGCAGGGCCTCCTGAACCGGTTCCGCACCGAGTACAACCAGCACCGGCCGCACCGCTCCCTGCCCCACCGGGCGACCCCGGCCACGGTCTACGACGCGATGCCCAAAGCCCTGCCCGGGCCCAGCCGCGATCCCGACACCCACGACCGTGTCCGCCACGACCGGGTGGCCAGCAGCGGCACCGTCACCCTGCGCGTGGCCGGAGCCCTGCGCCACATCGGCATCGGCCGAACCCACGCCGGAACCCACGTCATCCTGCTCATCCAGGACCTTCAGGTACGTGTGGTCAACGCCACCACCGGCGAGCTGCTGCGCGAACTCACCATCGACCCCACCCGCGACTACCAGCCCCAGGCATGACAAAAGGCCCGAACCCACATCCGTGGGTTCGGGCCTTGCCGATGTCCTGAGACATCACA
>NZ_AOSQ01000010.1:0-134829 GCF_000349605.1 Kocuria sp. UCD-OTCP | reverse complement strand
CACCTCGAGGTGTTCCAGGCCGTTGCCCACGCCAACGGCGGCAACCGGGCTTCGGGCACCCCGGGCTACCGGGGCAGCGCGGACTACGTGGTCGGCCGGCTGCGCGCCGCCGGCTACGCCCCGCGGGTCCAGAGCTTCTCCTTCCCGTTCTTCCAGGAGGTCGTCCCGACCACCGTGGCCGTACCCGGCCCGGGCGGTGTCCCGCGGACCCTGACCGCGGCGGAGGCGGCCGTCATGGTCTACTCCGGATCCGGCACGGTGACCGCCCCGGTGCAGGCCGTGGACACCACCGGCGCCCCGGCCGCGAGCACCAGCGGCTGCGAGGCCGAGGACTTCGCCGGCTTCACAGCGGGCAGCGTGGCCCTGCTCCAGCGGGGCACGTGCACCTTCGGGGTGAAGGCCGCCAACGCCCAGGCCGCCGGGGCCTCTGCGGTGCTGATCTTCAACACCGGTCTGCCCGGCGAGGAGGGCGTGGTCGCCGGCACGCTCGGGGAGCCCGGCGCCACGACCCTCCCGGTGGTCGGTCTCAGCCATGCGGCCGGGACCGCCCTGCTGGGCGGGGGCGAGGTGACCGTGACGGCGCAGACCGTCTCCGAGAACCGCGAGACCCTCAACGTCCTCGCCGAGACGGGCCCGGGCGAGTCCGGGAGCACGGTGATGGTCGGCGCCCACCTGGACAGCGTCCCCGAGGGCGCGGGCATCAACGACAACGGCTCGGGCTCCGCGGGGATCCTGGCGATCGCCGAGGCGCTCGCGGGCACGGAGACCGCGAACACGGTGCGCTTCGCCTGGTGGGGCGCGGAGGAGTTCGGCCTGCGCGGCTCCCAGCACTACGTCGCGGACCTGAAGGCCAACGCCCCCGCCGCGCTGGAGGACATCGCGGTGTACCTGAACTTCGACATGATCGGCTCCCCGAACCACGGGCGCTTCGTCTACGACGGCGACCACTCCGCGTTCCCGCCCGTGCAGGGCCCCGACGGCCCCGTGATCGCCCCGGCGGGCTCGGCCGCGATCGAGGCGGCCTTCCACGAGCACTTCGGCTCCGTGGGCCTGGCCTCCGGTGAGACGGAGTTCAGCGGCCGCAGCGACTACGGGCCGTTCATCGCCGAGGGCGTCCCCTCCGGCGGTCTGTTCACCGGCGCCGAGGGGATCAAGACCGCGGAGCAGGCCGCGCTGTTCGGCGGCCGCGCCGGGGTCGCCTACGACTTCTGCTACCACGGCGCGTGCGACGACCTCGCCAACGTCGACTCCCGGGGACTGGGGGAGATGACCGACGCGGCGGCAGCCGTGATCCAGCGCTTCGCGGCCTCCACCCAGGACGTCGACGGCACGGGGGCGGACGAGAGCGCGCAGCAGGACGGACGCGGGCTCCCGCTCGGTCCGGCCACCGCGGACCAGGGGAGCGGCCCGCACAGCGCCGCCGACGACGTGCCGGTGCAGTGAGCGGCGGGAGGTCGGGACCGGGCGGCCCCGACCTTCCTCCGCACAGTCGTTGTCGGGGGGCGGTGGCGTTCCACGAAGCCAGGACAAGTCCCCCCGGAGCACCCGCGCCGCCACCGCCACTCCGCGCCCCATTGCTCACCCGGCCACCGGGTGGGAGGGTGAGGCCATGACTCCTCCCCGGACCCCCGACCGCTCGGCGCCGAGCCGGCGCGGCGTCCTGTTCGACGTCGACGGCACCCTCATCGACTCGAGCTACCTGCACACCGTCGCCTGGTGGCACGCCTTCAACCAGGCCGGGCACGACGTCCCCATGCACCGCATCCACCGGCTCATCGGCATGGGCTCGGAGCAGCTGATCGACGAGCTGCTGCCCGCGGACCGGGACCGGGACGGGGACGACGCCATCGGCGCGGCCCACGGGGCCCTGTTCTCCGTCCACTGGCCGGGGCTCAAGCCCACCCGCGGCGCCGCCGAGCTGCTGCGCCGCTGCACCGACGCGGGGCTCGTGGTGGTGCTGGCGTCGTCGTCGAACGTCACCGAGGTGGCCGCCATGCGGGAGGCCCTCGGCTCGGACGACCTGCTCACGGCGGTCACGACCGCCACGGACGCCGAGCACAGCAAGCCCGCCCCGGACATCTTCGCCGCGGCCCTGGAGGCCGGGAACCTGCGCCCCGAGGACGCGATCGTGGTGGGGGACGCCCGCTGGGATGTCGAATCCGCGTGGAAACTCGGCCTCGACGCCGTGTGCCTGACCAGCGGCGGGATCAGCGAGACGGAGCTGCGCGAGGCCGGGGCCGTGGCCGTCTACGCGGACCCGCAGGCCCTCCTCGACGACTTCGAGAACAGTCCCCTGGGCCGGCTCGTCCCTTTTCGAAAGACTTTTACTTACTGCAATCCATGACCCATCATTTAATATTGTGGTTGATGACAAATTATTAAACACTGCGCAGATGGAACGAATCAAGTTCACNCTAGACTCAGGAAAAAGCGCTTCGAAAACCGGCTCCCGCGCGGACCGCGCCGCGCACCACCGCGAACGAAAGGCCCCGGAATGACCACCGACGACAGACCCGTCCTCGTGTTCGACGTGAACGAGACCCTCTCCGACATGCGCCCCCTGCGCCACGCCTTCGAGGAGGTCGGGGTGCCGGGGGAGCTGGCGCCCACGTGGTTCGCCTCCGTCCTGCGGGAGGGCTTCGCGCTGGCCGTCCACGGCGAGGCCCAGCCGTTCTCCGTGCTGGGGCAGGAGACGGCGCGCGCGCTCTTCACCCTGCACCCGCCGGCCGGGGACGTGGAGGACGCCGTGGCCCGGGTCCTGGACGCCGTGCAGCGGCTGCCCCTGCACGCGGACGTCCCGGACGGGGTGCGCTCCCTGGCCGACGCCGGGTTCCGGCTCACGGCCCTCACCAACGGCTCCGCGGCCACCGCCGAGGGCCTGCTCGAGCGCGGGGGTGTGCGGCAGCACTTCGAGCAGGTCTGCTCCGTCGAGGACGCCCCCTGCTGGAAGCCGGCGTCCGAGGCCTACACCTGGGCGAGCGGGGCCTGGGGCGTGCCGCCGGAGCAGATGCTCATGGTCGCGGTGCACCCGTGGGACCTGCACGGTGCCGCCCGGGCGGGGCTGCGCACGGCCTGGATCGACCGGCACGGCTCGCCCTGGCCGACGTACGCGCGCACCCCGGACCTCAGGGTGTCCGGGGTGCGGGAGCTCGCCGCGCGGCTGGCCGCCGGCGGCGCCGAGCTGACGGCCTGACGGCTCAGCTCACAGCTTGACGACCATCTTGCCGGTGTTGGCCCCGGCGAGCAGGTCGATGAACGCCTGCGGGGCGTCGTCCAGCCCTTCGCGCACGGTCTCGTCCCACCGGATCTCGCCGGCCGCGAGCCAGCCGGCCATCTTCTCGCGGAACTCCGGGCCCAGGTCCTGGTGACCGCTGACCAGGAAGCCCTGCAGGCTCAGCTGCTTGCCGATCGCCAGCGCCAGGTTCCGCGGCGCCGCCGGGGGCTCGGTCGCGTTGTATTGCGAGATCGCCCCGCACAGGCACACGCGGCCGTGGACGTTCAGCGCGGAGATCGCGGCCTCCAGGTGCTCGCCGCCCACGTTGTCGAAGTAGACGTCGATGCCCTCGGGCGCCGCGCGCCGCAGCTGGGGGAGCACCGGGCCGTCGTGGTAGTCGAAGGCGGCGTCGAAGCCGAGCTCCAGCAGGCGGGCGACCTTCTCGGGCGAGCCGGCGCTGCCGATCACGCGGGCGGCGCCGCTGAGCTTTGCGATCTGGCCGACGAGCGAGCCCACGGCCCCGGCGGCGCCGGAGACGAAGACCGTGTCCCCGGGCCGGAACCGTGCGGCCGCCATGAGGCCGGCGTACGCGGTGAGCCCCGGCATGCCGAGCACCCCCAGATAGGCCGACTCCGGGGCGAGGGCGGGGTCCACCACGGTGGCCGAGGCGGCCTCGACGAGCGCGTGCTCCCGCCACCCGGCCCCGTGCAGCACCGTGGCGCCCACGGGCAGCTCGGGCGCGGAGGAAGCGATGACCTCGCCCACGGCGCCGCCGTCGAGCGGACGGTCCACCTGGAACGGCGGGACGTAGGACTTCACGTCGTTCATCCGGCCGCGCATGTACGGGTCCACGGACATCCAGCGGTTGGCGACCACGACCTGGCCGGGACCGGGCGCGGGCAGCGCGGCCTCCTCGAGCCGGAAGTTCTCGGGGGTGGGGGTGCCGTCGGGGCGGGAGGCGAGCACGACCTGGCGGGTGCTGGTGGGCGGGGTCATCGGTTCTCCTGGGGGTCGAGGGAAGGGAGCGGGGGAGCGGGGATCAGTCGTCGGCGACGGTCACGCGGACGTCGACGTTGCCGCGGGTGGCGTTCGAGTACGGGCACACCTGGTGGGCCTTGTCCGCCAGGGCCTGCGCGGTGGCCGGGTCGAGGTCGGGGAGCACGACCTCGAGGTCGACCTCGAGGCCGAAGCCGCCCTGGCCGTTGCCGCCGATGCCCACGCGGGCCCCGACGCTGGAGTCGCCGAGCTTCACCTTCTCCTGCCGGGCCACCATCTGCAGCGCGGAGTGGAAGCAGGCGGCGTAGCCCGCGGCGAAGAGCTGCTCGGGGTTGGCGCCGTCGCCGGAGCCGCCCATCTCCTGCGGGACGGCCAGGCCCAGGTCGATCCGGCCGTCGGTGGTGCGGGTGCGGCCGTCGCGGCCGGCGCCGGTGGCGAGGGCCTCGGCGGTGTAGACGGTGTCCATGCTGGTCACTCCTGGGTGTCGGTGGTGGTGGTTCGGGTTCCGGTGCTGTCCGCACCGGGGCGGTCCGCGGCGTGCGGATCGGCGGGGGCGCCGATCCGCCGGGCCAGGGCCCGCAGCGTCTCCATCTCGGCGGCGGTCAGCCCCGAGGCCTCCAGGACGCGCCGCTGCACGGCCGGGGCGCGCTCGCGCAGCCGGTGGCCGGACGGCGTGAGGTGGACGGTGACCCGCCGCTCGTCGTCGTGCCCCCGGCGGCGCTCGAGGAGCCCGCCGGTCTCCATCCGCTTGAGCAGCGGGGAGAGGGTGCCGCTGTCCAGGCGGAGGCGGGAGCCCAGCGCCGAGACGGTCTGGCCGTCTCCCTCCCACAGCGCGAGCAGCGCGAGGTACTGCGGATACGTCAGGCCGAGCTCCGCCAGCGGCTCGCGGTAGGCCGCGGTCGTGGCCCGTGAGGCGGCGTAGAGCGCGAAGCACAGCTGCGCGTCGAGCCGGAGATCTGCGTCCATGACCCCATGGTGGCACAGGGATCGGTTGAGCACAACTCAGTTGTGCACAACCAAAAGCAGGGCGTGGATCAGCGGGTCGCCTCCTCCAGGTGCTCGAGCACGTGCCGGTACGGGTGGCCGGTGGCCTCCGTCATGCCCTGCTCGCACGTGCGGTTCAGGGACGCGTAGGCGTCGAAGCGGCGGCCGGTGACCTCGCGGGCCTCGGCCGCGGTGGCCGAGGCCGTGAACTCGGGGTGCAGCATGCCGCGGTCCCCGGCGTAGGCGCAGCAGCCCCAGTCCTTCGGCACGACCACGTCCTCGCTGATCGCCCGGGCCAGGGTCTCGAAGGCGCCGGTGATGCCCAGGTGCACGCTCGAGCACGTGGGGTGCAGCGACATGGACCGGATCGGGCGGCTGACGGTCAGCCGCCCCAGCACCCGGTCCGCCACGAACTCCACCGCGTCCACGAACCGCAGCGCGTGGTACTCGCTGGACGCCGCCGCCAGCTCGGACATGGTCTCCAGGCCCTCGGTGCAGGATGCGGCGTCGCAGACGACCGGCAGCTCGCCCTGACGGGTCGCCTCCCACAGCCCGGCCAGCGTCCGCTCCGACATCGTGGCGTACCCGGTGGGCAGGCCCTTCGACTTCCACGGCGTCCCGCAGCACAGGTTCCCGATGCCCTCGGGGACGGTGACGTGCACCCCGGCGCGGTCGCACAGCGCCAGGAACGCCTCCGAGGCGGTCAGGCCCGTGCCGCTCCCGGGGCGGGCGGCCGTGCCGAACATCGAGTTGATGCACGCCGGGAAGAACACGGCCTCCTTTTCGAATCACTTTTAGGACACCCTCNCCCGCCGGTGCGGCCGGGGCGGGCCGCCCGCGGGCAGCTCCGCCTTGTACTGCGGCACGTGCTCGGCGCCGAGGACGGCCCGGGCCGCGGCGGTCGCGGCGGCCGGCAGCGCGGCGGGCAGGGCCTTCGCGGCGGTCAGGCCGAGCCCGGCGCCCGTCGTCGTCGCCCCCCACGCCCGCGCGGCGGCGCCCCAGCCGGCGTCCGCGACCCGGCTGTGGTCCTCGGCGCGCAGCCGGCGCACGAGGTCCCCCGTGTTGATGAGCACGGGGCAGGCCGTCACGCACATCCCGTCCACGGCGCACGTCTGCAGGCCCTCGTAGTCGTACTCGGCGCGCAGCCGGCCGGCGAGCTCCGTGTCCCCCCGCTCCTCGGCCGCCGCGATCTCCCGGCGGCCCACGATGCGCTGCCGCGGTGTGAGGGTGAGGTCCTTGGACGGGCAGACCGGCTCGCAGTAGCCGCACTCCACGCACCGGTCCACCTCCTGCTCCACCGTGGGCGCGGTCTTGAGGTCCCGCACGTACACCGTGGGGTCCTCGTTGAGCAGCACGCCCGGGTTCAGCAGCGCGCCCGGGTCGACGAGCCGCTTGAGCGCCACCATGACCTCGTAGAGCTCGTCCCCGTACTGCCGGCGCACGAACGGCGCCATGTTGCGGCCCGTGCCGTGCTCGGCCTTGAGCGAGCCGTGGTGGTCGAGGACCAGGGCGACCATGTCCTCGGTGAAGCGCTCGTAGCGGGCCAGCAGGTCCGGGCGGTCGAACTGCTCGTTGAGCATGAAGTGCACGTTGCCGTCCTTGGCGTGCCCGAAGATCACCGAGTCCCGGTAGCCGTGGGCGTCGAAGAGCCCCGTGAGCTGCTCGCAGGTCTCGCCGAGCTCCGCGACAGGGACGACGACGTCCTCGAGCAGCGCGTTGGACCCGCTCGGCCGGGCCCCCGCCACGGTGGTGTAGAGGCCCTTGCGCACGGTCCACAGCGCGGCCCGGGCCGCGGGGTCGTCCGTCAGGGCGGGCGGTACTGCGAGGTCCAGGGTGCGGAACAGTCCGGCGGCACCCGCCGAGAGCTCCTGCTCCTCCTCGGGCGTGCGGCCCTGGTACTCGACGAGCAGCGCCGCGTGGTCGCGGACGTCGATGTCCAGGATCTGCGCCGGGGCCAGTCCCGTGCGCTGGGAGACCTTCAGGGACGTGGCGTCCAGCAGCTCGACCGTGGCCGAGCGGGCCGCCACCAGGGCGGGGACCGTGCGGGTGGCCGTGGCCAGGTCCGGGAACACCAGCAGCCCCGTGGAGGCGAACGGCAGGATCTCCACCGTCCGGAAGACCGCCTGGGCCACGAAGCCCAGGGTGCCCTCGCTGCCGACCATCAGGTGCTCGAGGATCCGCACCGGCTCGTCGTGGTCCAGGAAGGAGTTGAGGCCGTAGCCCATGGTGTTCTTCATCGAGAACTGCCGCTCGATCGTGCGCACCGACGCCGGGTCGCCGCGCACCCGGTCCCGCAGCCGCAGCAGACCCTCGTGCAGGGCCGGCTCGAGCTCCCGCAGCCGCCGGTCGGCGTCCGGGTCCGCGGTGTCCACCCGGGTCCCGGAGGGCAGGACGAACACCAGGGACTCCAGCGTCCGATAGGTGTTGGCCTCGGTCCCGCAGGCCATGCCCGAGGAGTTGTTGGCCACCACACCGCCGATCGTGCACGCGGCCTCGCTCGCCGGGTCCGGCCCCAGCTTGCGGCCGTACGGGGCCAGCCGGGCATTGACCTGCCGCACCGTGGCCCCGGGCTGCACACGGACCCGCCGGCCGCCGTCCAGCACCTCGACCCCCCGGAAGTTCCGCCGGACGTCGACCAGCACCTGGTCCGTCACGGACTGCCCGGACAGGGACGTCCCGCCGGAGCGGAAGGTCAGGCCCAGGCCGTGGCGGGCGACCGCGCGGAAGAGGTGGCCCATGTCCGCGGCCGAGCGCGGGCGCACCACCGCCGCGGGCTGCAGCAGGTAGTGGGAGGCGTCGTGGGCCAGCGCGCGGTGCTCGAGCTCCGAGGTCACCACCGCGTCGCGGCCGCACCCGGCCCGCAGCTCCTCCAGCAGGGCCTCGGGGGCGGGGACGGGATGCGTGGTGGGGGCGGTCATGGGATCTCCTGACGGGGAGGCGGGGCAACCGGGGTGGTCCACGCCACATCCTATGGTGTGACCACAGGCGCCGCAGCGGTCCGTCCGGCGGGGGCCGCCGGGACCCGGCCGACCGGGCCCGTGCGCGCGCCCATGCGCCCGCGTCCGTCCGGTCCGCCGGCCCCGGGCGGTGCGGGGGGATTGTGGGCGGCGTCGTTTTGGGGGAAGCTCGGGCCACGGGCCCGCCGGCCCGGGAGCCGACCCCTGGAGGAGATCACCATGGACCCCATCTGCCCGTCCTGCGGCGGGCCCCTGCGCCAGATCCCCGAGGACCAGTGGCCCGAGGGCGGCCCGGTGCCGGAGGGCACGGTCGAGATGTACCTGTGCGACAGGACCAACCACCGGATCATCGTGGCGGTCCCCGAGATCTCCGGGTGAGCGGCCCGGAGCCGGAGGTCCGCCGGGTGGTGGTGGTGCACGGCTACGACGCCGCCCCCGACCAGCACTGGTTCCCGTGGCTGCGCGACCGGCTCGCCGCCGAGGGCGTGCGGACCGAGGTCGTGGAGCTGCCGGAGCCGTCCTTCCCGGAATCCGGGGCGTGGCTGGCCGCCGTGGCACGGGCGGTCGGCGAGCCGGACCCGCACACCCACCTGGTGGGCCACAGCCTGGGCTGCATCACCATCCTGCGCCACCTCGCCGGTCTGCCCCAGCCGTGGACGCTCGGCGGGCTGGTGCTCGTGGCCGGCTTCACGGGACGGCTCGAGGCCGTGCCGCTCCTCGAGGAGTTCCTCGCCGAGGACGTGGACGTCTCCGCCGTGCGCGCCGGCGCCCGGCGTCGTCTGGTGCTGCGCTCGGACAACGACCCGACCGTGCCGGCGGCCGCCACCGAGGCGCTCGCCGCGCGGCTCGACGCCCCCGTGCGGGTGGTGCCGCGGGCGGGGCACTTCTGCGGCTCCGACGGCGTCACCCGCCTTCCCGCGGTGCTCGAGGCCCTGGTGCCGCGCGGCGGCTGAAAGCGCCCGCGCGGGCGGCCGGCGTGCAGGCGGCCGGGGGAGGCCCGCTCAGTCCGTGAGCGTCAGCAGCACGGCCTCGGGCGGGCAGAACAGCCGGATCGGGGCGAAGCGGGACGTCCCCAGGCCCGCCGACACGTTGACCGGCACCCCGCCCTGGGTGATGAGCCCCTTGCAGCGCTCCGGCTCGAGGTCGCAGTTGCTGACCAGCGCCCGCCCACCGGGCAGGCAGACCTGCCCGCCGTGCGTGTGCCCGGCCAGCACCAGCTGCGCGCCGTCCGCCGCGAACCGGTCCAGGGTCCGCAGGTAGGGGGCGTGGGCCACCCCGAGGCGCAGGTCCGCCGTCGCGGGGTCACCGAAGCCGGGGTGCCGGTCGTAGCCCAGGTGCGGGTCGTCCACCCCGGACAGGTCCAGGGTGAGGCCCGCGACCTCCATCCGGGCGGAGCGGTTGATCAGCGGCGTCCAGCCCGCGGCGTCGAACGCGTCGTGCATGTCCTGGGTGGGCAGCCGGGGCGCCTCGTCCCGGCCCTCCCCGGAGGTGTCCCGCCACAGGTAGCGGAACGGGTTCTTGGGCCGCGGCGCGAAGTAGCAGTTGGACCCCGGGACGTAGGCCCCGGGGAAGCGGAACAGCGGCTCCAGGATCTCCAGCAGCCACGGCAGCGCCCCGGGGTGGGAGAGGTTGTCCCCGGTGTCCACCACGAGGTCCGGCTCCAGCGCCGCGAGCGAGTGCACGAACTCCCGCACGGCGCGCTGGCCCGGCCAGACGTGCAGGTCCGACAGGTGCAGGATCCGCAGCGGCGCGCTGCCCTCCGGCAGCAGCCGGAGCCGTTCCGTGCGCAGCTGGAACCGGCGGCGCTCGACGACGACGCCCCACGCGCCGAGGCCCGCCGCCGCCCCGGCACCGGCCGCCGTCACGGCGGCGGCGGTCCGCAGGGCGGGCGCGACGGCGCCCCGGGGGGTGTGCACGCGATCCACTCCCGCTCCCGGCCTCAGCCGGGCTCCGAGGTGCCGTTGCGGCCCTCGAGCACGCGGTCGGAGGGCTCCTCGAACTCGTCCGTGTCGTAGTCCCGGGCCACCTCCTCCATGAACCGCTGCCACTGGCCGCCGGCGTAGGTGGAGCCGTCCACCCAGTCGTCGCCCTCGGTGCGCTCCCCGCCGATCGACAGCCCGTTCAGGGACCGGGAGCCGAACTCGTAGTTGCCGACCCAGGACGCGGTGGCCAGGCCGCGGGTGTAGCCGATCATCCACGTCTGGGTCGAGTTGTCGGTGGTGCCGGTCTTGGCGGCGGAGGCGCCCGGCAGGCCGATCTCCCGCTGCCAGCCGGAGCCGCGGATCAGGGTCTGGTTGAGCGCGAAGTTCACGCCGTCGGCCACGTCCTCGCTGATCACGCGCTCGCAGGACGTCTCGGGGATGTCGTACTCCTTGCCGGTGTAGTCCACGACCCGCTCGAGGGCGCGGGGCTCGCACATCTCGCCGCGGTTGGCGAACGCCGAGTACGCCCGGGCCATGGTCATGGGGGAGATGTCCACGGAGCCGCCCAGCAGGGACGCGAGGACCGTGGTGTCCACGGGCTCGCCGTTCTTGCCGTTGACGATGCCCAGGGACTCGGAGATCTCCCCGATGTCGCACAGGTCGAGGTCCTCGGCCATCGCGTAGATCGCGGTGTTGATCGAGTTGTACAGGCCGAAGTCGGCCTCCATCTCGCGGGTGTAGCCGGACTCGGCGTTCTGGATCTCGAAGCCCTCGCCGTTGTTGCCGGGCTCGATCTTGTACCCGCGCTCCAGGCACGAGGCCTTCCACCGGTGGTCTGCGGGCCACCGGGTGCGGGTCGCGTCGATCTCGTCCTCCGCGCCGTTGCCGGCGTCGATCCACGCGGCGTACGTCAGCGGCTTGTAGGTCGAGCCGACCTGGAAGCCGCCGGCCCCGCCCATCCACGAGTCCACGTTGAAGTTGTACGTGGTGTTGGAGGCGCCCTCGCCGGTGGAGTAGTAGGTGTTCTGCGCCATCGCCACGATGTCGCCGTTGGTCGGCTCGAGGGAGACGAGCGCGGTGGAGACGTTGTCCGGGTTGTCGTCCCGGGGCTGGGTCTCGTTGACCGACTCCTCGGCCACCCGCTGGGCCTCGACGTCGAGCGTGGTGGTGATGGTGAGCCCGCCGAGCTGCAGGGTCTTGAGCCGCTCCTCGGGGGTCTCGCCGAACGCCGAGTCCTGGAGGATGGAGTTCTCCACGTAGTCGCAGAAGTAGGGGGCGACCTCGGCGGCCGTGCACCCGGAGTTCGTGGGGTTGGGGTCCACCTCGATGGGCTCGGCGGCCGCGGCCGCGTGCTCCTCCTGGGTGATGGCCCCGGTGGTGAGCATCGTGTCCAGCACGATGTTGCGCCGCTCGGTGGCCGCCTCCGGGTTCGCGGCCGGGTCGTAGTAGTTGGGGGACTGCACCATCCCGGCCAGGACGGCGGACTGGGAGACGCTCAGGTCGGACGCCGGGATGCCCCAGTAGTACTGGGCCGCCGCCTCCACGCCGTAGTTCTGCCCGCCGAAGAGCACCATGTTGAGGTAGCCCTCGAGGATCTCGTCCTTGCTCAGCTCCTGCTCCATGGACAGGGCGAGCTTGATCTCCTTGATCTTGTCCGTGTAGCCCTTGTCGGCGCCGATGGTGGTGGCCTCCTCGCCGGCGCGGACCTGGGAGTCGATGAGCAGGTTGTTCACGTACTGCTGCGTGATGGTCGACGCGCCCTGGCGGGCGTCCGGGCGGATGATGTTGTTGCCCAGGGCGCGCAGGATGCCGCCGAGGTCCACGCCGCCGTGCTCGTAGAAGTCGCGGTCCTCGATCGCGAGGATCGCGGCACTCATGTGCGGGGACATCTCGTCCAGGGACACAGGGGTGCGGTTCTGCGCGTAGAACGTGGCGATCTCGGTCCCGTCCCGCGCCACCACGGTGGAGGCGCGCGACATCGGCCCCGCCTCCATCTGGGCCGGGAGGTCCTTGAACCACCCGATGGAGGCGTTGGCGGCGAGACCGGTGGCGGCTGCGGGGGGGACCAGGAGACCGGCGGCCACGATGCCGGCAACGACGCTCGTGGCGATGAACGCCACGACGTTGCCCAGGGCTGACGGTGCCTGCGTGGCAGGGTTCTTGCGGGAAGCCATTCGGACAGTCTACAAGCGCGAACCTGGCCGCAGCCGGTGTGCGGCCCGTCACGGCGGAGCGCGTCCCCGCGTTCGTGGCTACGCTGGGGCCATGACTACCTGGGAATACGCCACCGTGCCGCTCATGATCCACGCCACCAAGCAGATCCTCGACAACTGGGGCGACGACGGGTGGGAGCTCGTCACCGTGCTCCCCGGCAGCACCCCCGCCGACGTCCCGGCGGGCAACGTGAACGCCCCCGTCCAGACCAACCCCATCGCCTACTTCAAGCGCCCCAAGGGCTGACGCCCGGACACCGCAGCCCCACCACACCGGAGGACTTCCATGAGCAACGGCTCCGCCGTCGAATCCCGCATCGCCGAGCTCGGCCTCGAGCTCCCGGCCGTCGCGGCCCCCGTGGCCGCCTACGTGCCCGCCGTGGTCACCGGCTCGTGGGTGCACACCTCGGGCCAGCTGCCCTTCGTGGACGGGCAGCTGCCCGCCGCCGGCAAGGTGTCCGCGTCCGGGGCGGCGGGCACCGTCTCCCCCGAGGAGGCCCACGAGCTCGCGGCCCGCGCCGCCCTCAACGCCGTGGCCGCGGTCAAGGAGGCCGTCGGGGACCTGGACCGGGTGGTCCGGGTCGTCAAGGTCGTCGGCTTCGTGGCCTCCGACCCCGGCTTCACCGGCCAGCCCGGCGTGATCAACGGCGCCTCCGAGCTGCTGGGCCGGATCTTCGGCGACGCCGGGGTGCACGCCCGCTCCGCGGTGGGCGTCGCGGTCCTGCCGCTCGACGCGCCGGTCGAGGTGGAGCTCGTTGCCGAGTTCCGCTGATTCGCAGCCCCCGCCCCCGCGACAGGGCCGCCCGCCGGCCGTGCGCTGGTTCGAGATCCCGGAGGGCCAGCGCGGGGCCGCGCAGGCCTGGCTCGAGCGGGGTGCCGGCATCCCCGGCAGCGCCCCCTCGCCCGCCGCCGCGGTGGTCTTCGTGCGGGACGGCGAGCACGGCGTGGAGACCTACCTCAAGTACCGCCCGGGCAACTCACCGCTCGGCACCGTCGGGTTCCCCGGCGGGACCCTCGAGCCCCACGACGACGAGCCCCTCGACTGGGCCGGGCCCAGCCCCGCGGACTGGGCGCGCAGGCTCGGCGTCGAGGACGACCTCGGCCGGGCGCGGCGCACCGTGGTCGCCGCGGTCCGCAAGGCGTTCGAGGAGACCGGCGTCCTGCTGGCCGGGTCGGACACGATGAGCACCGTCGAGTCGGTGGAGGGCGCCGAGTGGATGCGCTCCCGGGAGGCGCTCGCCGTGGGGGACGTGTCCCTCGCCCAGGTCCTCGGCCGGCGCCGGCTCGTGCTGCGCTCCGACCTGCTCAAGCCCCTCGCGCACTGGATCACCTCCGACTTCGCCCACCGCCGGTACGACATCCACTACTTCACCGCGGTGGTCCCCGACGGGCAGGCCCCGTCCGTGCTCGAGTCGAAGGGCGTCTGGGGCCGCTGGGTGGACGCCGCGCAGGCCGTGGCCGACCCGGCGGGCAGCTGGCTCGGGGACCTCGTGGGGCAGGAGGACACCGTGGGCCGCACGATCGACGACCTCTCCTCGCCCGGCGTGCAGTGCGTGCTCGAGTCGGTCGCCGAGTGCACCTCGGCGATCGCCTTCCTGGCCAAGAAGCGGGCCGTGGTGGCGCGCAACCCGGTGCTCGAGGTGCACGACGGCCGGCCCGTGCTGCGCCTCGACCTGACCTGAGCCGCCACCGCGCCCGCACACGCGGACGGCCCGGTCACCCGCGAGGGTGACCGGGCCGTCCCGGTGCCGGGGCAGGACTCAGCGGCTGCGCTGCTTGAGCCGCTGCAGGTCGAGGATCACCACGGCGCGCGCCTCGAGCCGGATCCAGCCGCGCTGGACGAACTCGGCCAGCGCCTTGTTCACGGTCTCGCGGGACGCGCCGACGAGCTGGGCCAGCTCCTCCTGGGTGAGCTCGTGCGCCACGAGGATGCCGTCGGTGGCGGGCCGGCCGAACCGGTCGGCCAGGTCCAGCAGCGCCTTCGCCACCCGGCCGGGCACGTCGGAGAAGACCAGGTCGGCGAGGCTCTCGTTGGTTCGCCGCAGCCGGCGGGCCAGGGCCTGCAGCAGCTGCGCGGAGACGTCGGGGGAGCGCTCGATGACCTTCTTGAGGTTCTCGTGCTTGAGCCCGGCCAGGCGCGTCTCGGACACGGCGGTCGCGGACGTGGAGCGCGGGCTCGGGTCGAACAGCGCCATCTCGCCGAACAGCTCGCCCGGGCCCATGATCGCCACGAGGCTCTCGCGGCCGTCCGGGGCGGTGCGGCCGAGCTTGATCTTGCCCGAGATGATGAAGTACAGCTGGTCGCCCGGATCGCCCTCGTGGAACAGCGTGGAGCCGCGCGAGAGGTCGACCTCGGTGAGCTCCTCGGTGAGGGCGGCGAAGGCCTGGTCGTCCAGGGACGCGAACAGGGGAGCGCGGCGGAGGACGTCGATATCCATGGTTCTCCTCAAGATGTGCCGCCGGGCCGTTGCCCGTGGCGGCCGATGTCAGCGGGAGTCGCCCGCACCGGTGTGTGAGCGACCTAACGTACCTGACGTTCACTGTAGTGTCTCCGGCCCGCGAATCCCAAGGACGGGCGCGGCGGGCCAGGGCGGGGCGGCAGGCCCGCTCCACGGATCTCCCAGCCGCGCTCCCTATGCTGGTGGCTCGCTCCCCGGCTCCCGGCCCCGAAGAAACCGCAGAGGAACCCGATGTCTCCGTCCTTCAACCTGCTCGACGTCCTCCTGGCCGTCGTGCTCCTGGGCTACCTCTTCTACGGGTTCAGCCGCGGCTTCTTCAACTCCCTGTTCTCCCTGGCCGGGCTCGTGCTCGGCGGGGTGGCGGCGTTCTCGGCCGCCCCGTGGGTGAGCGCGCAGGTGGACCCGCAGTACCGCGTGGGCGCCGTGCTCGCCACGGTCCTGGTCCTGCTGGTGGCGGGGCAGATGCTGGGCGGGCTGCTGGGCCGCGCCCTGTCCGCCGTGACCGAGCGCATGCGCCTGGGCGCGCTCAACCGGATCGCCGGGGCGGCCCTCGACGTGGCCGTCGCCGCGCTCGTGCTCTCGCTGCTCGCCTCGCTCGTCGGCCAGCTGGGCATCCCGGCCGTGTCCCAGCAGGTGGCGTCCTCGACCGTGCTGCGCACGATCGACGAGCACACCCCGGGACCGGTGCGCGCCGCGGTGACCGAGGCCCGGGACGCCGTGGGCGGGGCCACCGGCATCCGTCAGCTCGACGAGCTGCTCTTCCCCGCCGAGGAGGCCCCCGACGAGAGCACGAGCACGCCCGCGCTGCAGGCGGCCGGGCAGTCCGTGGTGCAGGTCTACGGCATGGCGGTGGAGTGCCGCCAGAACCAGACCGGCTCGGGCTTCGTGACCGACGCCGGGCAGGTGGTGACCAACGCGCACGTGGTGGCCGGGGTGGACGAGCCGGTGGTGCAGACCCGGGACGGGCAGGTGCACGCCGCCGCCGTCGTCCACTACGACCCGGGCTCCGACCTCGCCGTCCTCTCCGCGCCGTCCCTGCCGCTGGCCGCGCTGCCGCTCGGGGCGGACCCCGCGGCCGGGGACTCGGTCGCCTTCATGGGCTACCCCCTGGGCGGGCCGTTCGCCGCCGGGCCCGCCACCGTGCAGGGCACCGCGCTCGCGCCCGTGGAGGGGACCGGTGGGACGATGGAGATCATCCAGCTGGCCGGTCAGGTGCAGCAGGGCAACTCCGGCGGCCCGCTCGTGGCGCAGGACGGCTCCGTCGTCGGCGTCGTCTTCGCCAAGGCCCTCGAGGGGCAGGTCGGCTACGCCCTCACCCTGGACGAGCTGCGCGGGGCGCTGGGCGCCGCCGCGGGCGCCACCCAGGCCGTGGACTCCGGCTCCTGCGCCGCCTGAGCGGCTACCCCTCCAGGGTCCGCAGCAGGTGCTCGACCGCCATCTCGTAGCCGAAGGCCCCCGCCCCGGCGATCACCACGTCCGCCTGCAGGGACACGTAGGACGTGTGCCGGAACGCCTCGCGCCGGTGCACGTTGGACAGGTGCACCTCCACCACGGGCAGCTCCGCCGCCTCGAGCGCGTCGTGGATCGCGATCGAGTAGTGCGTGAAGGCCGCGGGGTTGATCACGATCGCCGCGCCCTCCGTGCGGGCCTCCTGGATCCGGTCCACCAGGACGCCCTCGTGGTTGGACTGGTGGAACTCGACGTCCCACCCGCCCGCGGCGGCCCGGGCGCGCACGGCCTCCTCGATGTCCGCGAGCGTCGTGGTGCCGTACACCTCCGGGCGCCGGACGCCGAGCAGGTTGAGGTTCGGGCCGTTGAGGACGTAGATCGGTCTGCGCGTGCTGGTCATGCCCGCATCCTCTCACTCCGGCGCTGCGGCGTCCGGGCGCCGCCCCCGGACGCCGCAGCGCCCCCTCGCACGGCAGGGGCGAGGGGGCGCTGCGGAGCTGGGGGCGCGGACTACTTGGCGAGCGAGTCCACGATCTGCTGCATCACGGTCTGGTCCGCGAGGGTCGAGACGTCGCCGACCTCCCGGTCCTCCGCCACGTCCTTGAGCAGCCGGCGCATGATCTTCCCGGACCGGGTCTTGGGCAGCTCGGGGACGATGAGCACCTTCTTGGGCTTGGCGATCGGGGAGATCTCCTTGCCCACGTGGGCCCGCATCTCCTCGGCCAGCTCGGCCTTGTCCCGGCCCTCGGCGTCGGCCTGGTCGGAGAGGATGACGAATGCGATCACGGCCTGGCCGGTGGTCTCGTCCGTGGCGCCCACCACCGCGGCCTCGGCCACGGACGGGTGGGACACGAGCGCGGACTCGATCTCCGGGGTGGACAGGCGGTGGCCGGAGACGTTCATGACGTCGTCGACGCGGCCGAGGATCCACACGTCCCCGTCGGCGTCGCGCTTGGCGCCGTCGCCGGCGAAGTACATCTCGCCGAACCGGGACCAGTACGTGTCCACGTAGCGGTCGTCGTCGCCCCAGATGGTCCGCAGCATCGCGGGCCACGGCTCGCGCAGCACCAGGAAGCCCGAGGTCTCGTTGGGCACGGACTGCCCGGTGTCGTCCACGACGTCGACCTTGATGCCGGGGATCGGCACCTGCGCGGAGCCCGGCTTGGCGGTCGTCACGCCCGGCAGCTGGGAGATCATGATGGCGCCGGTCTCGGTCTGCCACCAGGTGTCGACGATCGGGCAGCGGCCGCCGCCGATGACCCGGTGGAACCAGGTCCACGCCTCGGGGTTGATGGCCTCGCCCACGGTGCCGAGCACCCGCAGGGACGAGAGGTCGTACTCCGCCGGGATCTCCTCGCCCCACTTCATCATGGTGCGGATCGCGGTGGGGGAGGTGTACATGATCGTCACACCGTACTTCTGCACGATCTCCCAGAACCGGCCGCGGTGCGGGGAGTCCGGGGTGCCCTCGTAGATCACCTGGGTGGAGCCGTTGACCAGGGGGGCGTAGGCGACGTAGGAGTGGCCGGTGACCCACCCGACGTCGGCGGTGCACCAGTAGACGTCCGTCTCCGGCTTGAGGTCGAAGACGTTCTTGTGGGTGAACGCACCCTGGGTGAGGTAGCCGCCCGTGGTGTGCATGATGCCCTTGGGCTTGCCGGTGGTCCCGGAGGTGTAGAGGATGAACAGCGGGTCCTCGGCGCCCTGCTCGGACGGGGTGTGCTCCGGGGAAGCGGCCTCGACGGCGTCGTGCCACCACACGTCCCGGCCCTCGGTCATCTCGATGTCGGCCTCGTTGCGGCGGACCACGAGGACGTGCTCCACGGTGGCGCCGCCGCGGGAGAGGGCGTCGTCGACGGCCGGCTTGAGCATGGAGGGCTTGCCGCGGCGGAAGGTCCCGTCCGCGGTGACCACGAGCTTCGCCTCGCCGTCCTCGACGCGCGAGCGCAGCGCGTCGGCGGAGAACCCGCCGAAGACCACGGAGTGGATCGCGCCGATGCGGGCGCAGGCCAGCATCGCGATGACCGCCTCGGCGATCATCGGCAGGTAGAGGGCCACGCGGTCGCCCTTGGTCACGCCGAGGCTCTCCATGGCGTTGGCGGCCTTCGACACCTCGTCCTTGAGCTGGGCGTAGGTGTAGCTGCGGCTGTCGCCGGGCTCGCCCTCGAAGTGGATGGCGACCCGGTCCCCGTTGCCGGCCTCCACGTGGCGGTCCACGGCGTTGTAGCACGCGTTGAGGGTGCCGTCCTGGAACCACTTGGCGAACGGGGGGTTCGACCAGTCGAGGACCTCGGTGAACTCCTTGTTCCAGGTCAGCAGCTCCCGTGCCTGGCGGCCCCAGAAGTCGACGCCCTCCTCCTCCGCCTGGCGGTAGAGCTCGGCGGTGGCATTGGCCTGGGCCGCGAACTCCGGGCTCGGGGCGAAGGTCCTGCCCTCGGCGGACGTGGTCTCTGAAGCCATGTGGTCTTCCCTTCTCGTCGCACACCGCGCACGGACCCCCGGCGGCACCGGACGTCCGTGTCACAGCTCACATAGTGTCGTTTTCACCCTAGACGATCGGTGCACCCGGTTCCACAGGGGCCACGCCGCACCGAGTCACGGAACCCCTCCGGGCGCGCCGCCTAGAATCGGGGCATGGTCCCGACTGCCGTGCCCCGCCCGCCCGCCCATCTGCGCGTCGTGGACCCCGCGAAGGCGCGCGCCGGCGCCGCACGGCGCCGCCGGACGGGCTCCCCCGAGTCCCCGCTGGCGCTCAAGCGGCGGGCCCGCCGGATCAACGCGGTGCTCGCGGAGGCCTACCCGTACGCGGTCGCCGAGCTGGACTTCCGCTCCCCGTACGAGCTGCTCGTGGCCACGGTGCTCTCCGCCCAGACCACCGACGTGCGCGTGAACGCGACCACGCCGCGGCTCTTCGCCGCCTGTCCCACGCCGCGGGCGCTCGCCGAGGCGGACGAGGCCGAGATCCAGGAGATCATCCGCCCGCTCGGCTTCTACCGGGCCAAGACCCGGGCCATCCGGACCCTGGCCCAGAAGATCGTGGACGACCACGACGGCGAGGTGCCCGGGCGGCTGGAGGACCTCGTCACCCTGCCCGGCGTGGGCCGCAAGACCGCCAATGTGGTGCTCGGCAACGCCTTCGGGATCCCCGGGATCACCGTGGACACCCACTTCGGCCGGCTCGCCCGCCGCTTCGGCTGGACCGCGGAGGAGGACCCGGTCAAGGTCGAGCGGGACGTCGCCGCCCTGTTCGCGCCCCGCGACTGGACCGACCTGTCCCAGCGGCTCGTCTACCACGGGCGGCGCATCTGCCACTCCCGGCGGCCCGCGTGCGGGGTGTGCCCCGTCGCGGACCTGTGCCCGTCCTACGGCGAGGGCCCCACGGACACCGCCCAGGCGGCGGCCCTGCTCAAGTACGAGTTCGCCCCGGGCCGGGAGGAGCTGCTGGAGCTGTTCCTCGCCGGGCGCAGCCGGGCCCAGCTGCAGGCCGACGGCTGGCCCCTGAGCTCGTGAGCGGCACCGACCACCGACGACGCGACCACCGAGGAGGACGGCCCGTGGGCGACGCCTACCAGGACCTGCTGCGCGTGGCCCGCAGCGGCCGGCAGCTGCGGATGGAGGACCGCGAGCCGTGGCGGATCGGGCAGATCGACGAGAACTACCGCCGCTCGGCCGTGCTCATCCTCTTCGGCGCGCTCGACGACCTGCCCTCGCGCGCCGCCGAGCACGCGGAGGGCGTGGGCCGGGACCTCGACGTCCTCCTGGTCCAGCGGGCCGCGACGCTGCGCTCCCACCCCGGCCAGGTCGCCTTCCCGGGCGGGCGCCTGGACCCCGAGGACGGGGACCTGCACGAGGTGCTGTCCGTGCCCGGCGGCGAGGTCAGCGCCGCCCACGTGCGCGCGGCCGTCCGCGAGGCAGAGGAGGAGACCGGGCTGGACCCGCACGGGGTGGAGGTGCTCGGCGCCCTGGCCCCGGTGCCCCTGCCGGTCTCCAACCACCTCGTCACCCCGGTGCTGGGCTGGTGGCGGGACGTCTCGCCGGTGGACGTCGTGGACCACGCCGAGTCCTCCCTCGTGTTCCGCGTCCCCGTGCTGGATCTCATCGACCCGGCCAACCGGCACTCCGCGACCGTCACGCGCGGCCGGCAGACCTACCGCTCGCCCGCCTTCACGGTCCCCGTGCCCGGCACCGCGTCCACCGTGACCGTCTGGGGGTTCACCGGAGTGCTCCTGGACCGGGTGCTCACGGCGCTGGGCTGGGCCGTGCCCTGGGACACCGGCCGGGACCTGCCCGCACCGCTGTAGCACGCCCGGGGGCATGACGCCGCCCCGGGCGCAACATTGCCGGCGCCGCGGCAAGCGGACTTACCATTCCAGGGTCCCCCGTGCCCACGACCCCCCGAGGAGGCTCCCGGTGGCCTCGCCCCCGCCCGGCCCCGAGCGGCCCCGGCTCGCCGAGCAGCTCAGCGCCGCGCGCCGCCGCCGCGGCCTGTCGGTCCGGGCGCTCGCGGCCTCCTGCCGGCTGCCGGCCAGCACCATCCAGGGCTGGCTCAGCGGGGCGCACCTGCCCGGCCCGGCCCTGCGCGAGGAGTTCACGGCCCTGCTGGACGCCCTCGGGCTGACGGACGAGCGCCCCGCGGAGCTGTGGTGGGAGGACGTCAACCGTTCCCGCACCCCGGTCAGGCCGGACTCCACCCCGTACGTGGGCCTGCGCTCCTACCGCCCCGAGGACGAGACGCACTTCTTCGGCCGGACCGCCGAGGTCGCCGTGCTCGGCGAGCGGGTGGTGCGGCTGGCGGACGCCGGCGGGCCCCGCATCCTGGCCGTGGTGGGAGCCTCCGGCGCGGGCAAGTCCTCGCTGCTGGGCGCCGGGCTCCTCGGCCGGCTGCGGGCCGAGGGCGGGCCCCTGCACGGGTGGAGCGCCGTGGCCACGACCCCGGGCCTCGACCCGGTGCGCCGGCTCGAGGACGCCGTCGCGGCGGCTCCGGACCTGCTCGTCGTCGACCAGCTGGAGGAGCTCTGGACGGGCGCCCGGGAGGCCGAGGAGCCCGGGCGGTTCCTGGACCGGCTCGCCGCGGCGAGCCGGGACCGGGTGGTCGTGGTCGGCCTGCGGGCGGACTTCTTCGGCACCGCGAGCCGGCACGCCGAGCTGCGCACCGCCCTGGAGCGCCCGGTGCTGCTCGGCGCGCTGACCCGCGAGCAGCTGGAACGGATCGTGGTGGGCCCCGCCGAGGCCGTCGGCGCCCGCGTCTCCCCGGACCTGGTCGGGGTGATCCTGCGGGACGTCGCCCCCCGCGGCACGGAGGCCGGCGTGGGCCTGCTGCCGATGCTCTCCCAGGCGATGCTCGGCACCTGGGAGCACGCCCGCACCCGCGAGCTGACGGTGGCCGACTACCACGCGGCGGGCGGCATCACGGAGGCCGTGGACCGGCGGGCCGAGGAGGTGCACGCCCGGCTGGGCCCGCGCGAGCGGGAGGTGGCCCGCGCGGTGTTCCTGCGGTTGGTGCGCGTGGTCGGCACCGGGACCTCCGCCACGGTCGTGCGCACCCCGGTGCTCCGGGAGGAGCTGCCGGAGGGCGGGGCGGCCGTGGTCGAGGAGTTCGCCCGCGCCCGGCTGCTGACCATCGACCGGGACGAGATCCAGCTCAGCCACGAGGCCCTGCTGGACCACTGGTCCCGGCTCAGCCGCTGGATCGAGGACAGCCGCCGCGACCTCTACGTCCGCCAGCAGCTGCAGCGGGCCACCCAGATGTGGCTCGCCAACGACCGCGACCCCCTCGCCCTGATCCCGCTGGGCCAGCTCGCCTCCTTCCGGGACTGGACCGGGGACCCGCGCCAGCAGGCGCTCCTGAGCCCGGCCGAGCGCGAGTACCTGGCGGAGAGCGAGCGCCACTACGAGGACGCGCTGGAGCGGCAGAAGCGCAGTGCCCGGGAGATCGAGCGGCGCGGCCACGTGGCCCTCGTCCTGCTCGCCCTGGCCGTCTGCGCGGCCGTGGTGGCCGGGGCGCTGGGCGTCCGTGCGGAGCGCTTCCAGACCGTCGCGGAGACCGCCCGCGACGAGGCGCTCTCCCGCCAGACCGCGCTGGAGGCCTCCCGGATCCGGGGCGAGTCGCCCAACCTCGCCTCGCAGCTGAGCCTCGCGGCCTACCGGATGGCCCCCACCCGGGAGGGCACCTCGGCCCTGATCGACGCCACCGCGGTGAACGCCCCGGAGCGGTGGCTCGGCCCGGACGGCGCGTCCCGGCTCGCGGCGCTGGACGACGGCTCCGTCGTCGCGCGCGCCGCCGGGGACGGCCTGCTGTCCGTGTGGCGGGACAGCGACCGGCTCGCCGAGAACCGGGAGGACCTCGCCGTGGTCGACGGCGCCCCCGGACTGAGCGACGTGGACCTCCTGGCGGTGGACGGGCGGGTGCTCGCGGCGGTGGGCGGGCTCGGGCACGTGAGCCTGTGGGACGTCACCGGGGCGCCGGCCCGGCGGCTGGCCGGGCTCGACGTGGGGGCGGGGACACCGGTCAACGCGGTCGTCCTCTCGCCCGACGGACGGCAGCTGCTGGCCGGGGGGCGGGGCGAGGTGCTGCGCTGGTCGATCGAGGACCCCGGGGCCCCCGCGCCGCTGCCGGCCCTGGCGCTGGGGGAGGACGCAGACGTCCTGGCCCTGGCGGCCGCCCCCGACGGAACGGTCTACGCGGGCGGGACGTCCGGGGAGATCACCCGGTACGCCACCGACGGCGCCCGCGCGCAGCGCCTCGACCCGGTCCCGACCGGGCGGGTCGTCCGGGCCCTGGACCTCGCCGACGACGGCGCGCGCCTCGCCGCCGGGCTGAGCGCCCGCGAGCTGCGCCTCTACGACGTCGAGGGGGAGCGGGTCTCCCGCTCCGGGACGCTCACGGACTTCGGCAGCTGGATCAGCGACGTCTCCTTCACCCCGGACGGCGAGGCCGTCGTGGCCGCCAGCTTCGACCAGAACGCCTACGTGCACCGGCTCTCCGACCTCGCCCGCATCGACTCCCTCCCCACCGCCGCCCGGGTCACCAGCGCGCTGCGCGTGGGCGAGCGGGTGCTCACCACCTCCCAGGACGGCACCACCCGCGCATGGGACCGGCGCGGGCCCGTCATCCACCGGCAGGGCGAGCCCGTGTACCAGCTCTCCGTGGACCGGCAGCACACCGTGCTGAGCGCCGTCGGCGTCGGCCCCGACGTCGTGTCCCTCTTCGACCTCTCGGGCGAGGACCCCCGGCCGCTGCCGCCCCCGGAGGCCCCGCCCGGGGAGACCCTCTGGTACGCGGGGGCCGTGGCCCCCGACGCGTCGCTCATCGCGGGGGGCACCGAGGACGGGGACGTCCTCGTGTGGCCCCTGGACGGGGGCCGCCCGGAGGAGCCGGAGCGCGCCGCGGCCATCGAGGCGGGCATCACGGGCGCCGACGTCACGACGAACGCCGGCACGATCGCGGCGTGGTCCGAGGTGGGCTCCGAGATCGCCCTCCTGCGCCGCGGCCCCGAGGCGCCGCTCCGGCGGGTGGCCACGATCCCCGTCCCCGGCTCGGAGGCCGCCCGGTTCGACGCGGACGGCACCCTGTTCGCCGCGGCGGACGACACCAACGGCGTGGAGCTGTGGGACGTGTCCGACCCCGCCGCCCCGCGGCGGGCCGCGGGGCTGGCCCTCGACTCCGTGGCCACCTCGATCGCGTTCTCCCCGGTGGCCGACCTCCTGGCCGTGGGCACGGAGGCGGGCCGGGTGCGGCTCTGGGACGTCGCGGACCCGTCCGACCCCCACCCCGTGGGCGAGACCTCGGACGCCCTGTCCTCCGTCAAGGGCCTGCAGTTCTCCGCGGACGGCACCCTGCTGGCCGGGGCCTCCGGCGACAAGTTCGTGTGGATGTGGACCGTGGGCGCCGCGGACCTCGACGTCTACGCGGCCCTGTCCGCCTCCGGCGACCGGATGAACGACGTGCGGTTCGTGGGGGACCGGCTGGTCGCCACCGGCGACGACGGCGTGGTGCGCAGCTGGCTGGTCCGGGCCGAGGACGCGGTCGAGGCGGTCTGCGCCAACCGGGGCGACCCGATCACGGAGGACGAGTGGCGCCGGCACGTGACGGGCGCCCCCTACCGGGACCTGTGCTGAGGCCCCTGCTGTGACCTGGGCCGGGGCGGCCTACTTGGCGTCCGCGTAGGACTCCACCACGGCCACGCTGACGGGGAACTCCACCGGGATCCGCCCGAACACCAGCCGGGCCGCCCGCTCCGCGCACTCGCGGACCAGCTCGGCGGCCCGCTCGGCGTCCTCCCGCGCGCAGTGCAGCACGACCTCGTCGTGCAGGAAGAACACGAGCTCGGCGTCGACCGCCTCCCGCGCCAGCGCCGAGCGGATGGCGCCCATCCAGCACACGGCCCACTCGGCGGCCGTGCCCTGGACCACGAAGTTGCGGGTGAAGCGGCCCTGCCCGCGGGCCATCGCCCCGGCGCGCCGCTCGGCCTCCTCGGTGGCGGTGTCCCGCTGCGTCGCGTCCCACGCCGGGCCCGGCAGCGGGGACCAGCGGCCCAGGTGCGTGCGGACCTGTCCGCCCGTCTCGCCCACCCGGGCGGCCTGCTCCACGTAGTCCACGGCGCGGGGGAACATCCGCGCGAGGTGCGGCATGAGCCGGCCCGACTGGCCCGTGGTGGCCCCGTACATCGCGCCCAGCATGGCCACCTTCGCCTGGGGGCGCTCGGTCAGCTCCGAGCCCCGCTCCTCGCCGAGGTCGGCGATGGCCTGGTAGAGGTCCCTGCCGCGGGACGCGGCGGCCAGGGCGTCGTCGTGGGCCAGCGCCGCCAGCACGCGCGGCTCGAGCTGGGCCGCGTCCGCCACCACGAGCACGCGCCCGGGATCCGCCCGCACGGCGTCCCGCACCACGTGCGGGATCTGCAGGGCGCCCCCGCCGCGGGCCGACCAGCGGCCGGTGACCACCCCGCCCACCACGTACTCCGGGCGGAAGCGGCCGTCCCGCACCCACGTGGCCAGCCAGTGCCACCCGTTGGCGCTGAGCAGCCGCGCCTGCTTCTTGTGCTCCAGGACGGGCTCGATCAGGGCCTGGCGCCGGGCCGCCAGGCCGGGCACGGCCCGCGCCCACTCGACGAGCTCCCACTGCCGGGTGCTCGTCACGTCGATCCCCGCCGCCCGCATCGCCTTGAGCAGCTCCTGCGGGGAGTCCGGGTTCAGCCCCGGCGCGTGCAGCGTCTCCCGCAGCCGGGCCACGGTCTCCTCCATCCGCGGGGGGCGCTCCCCGGGCGCCGGCTCGGGGCCCAGGGCGTCCTCCAGCAGGGCCCGGTGGACGTCCTCCCGCCAGGGCACCCCGGCGTGCTGCATCTCCGCGGCGATCAGCGCGCCCTGGGACTCCGCGGCCAGCAGCAGGGTCAGCCGGCGGGCGTCCACCGCGCCGGCCACCGCGGCGAGCTGTGCCCGCAGCTCGGCGACCAGCACGGCCGCGTCGGGACCCGTGGCGCGGGGGAGGTCGAACAGGCTCGACTGGTCCTCGGCGGGGGACGGCGGCGGGAGCAGCCCGGGCGCCTCGTCGGCGGGCAGCGGCGGCAGCACCGGTTCGTAGGGCAGCGGGCCGTCGGCGCCGGACCCGTGGGCGGTGGCGGCCGTGGCGAGGATCGCCTGGCACAGCCGCAGGTCGTGGCAGCGCTCCACCCGGACGCCGGCGGCCAGCAGCTGCGGGTAGACGGCGCCCGTTCGCTCCCAGGTCCAGCGCGGCGGCGTGGACCCGGCGCGCCGGGCGGCCTCCTCGCGGTCGGCGACGAACGCGGCCAGCTCCCCGGCGGGCACGTCGACGCCGGGCCCGTCCGGGTCCCCGGAGCCCGTCAGGTCCTGGACCCGGTGCCCGCCCCGGCCGTCCTGTGCTGGTCCCACCACGATGTGCATCCGGCCATTGTCCTGCACGGGTCCGTCACGCTACGCCGGTGCCCGGACTGCACACGCCCGCGGGGCCGCCGGAAGCCCGCCGCCCGTCCACACCGGCGCCCCCGCCGGGCCGGCCCGGTGCCGCCCGCCCGGACAGTGGGGCCATGAGCACCGCCGCCCACCTCTCCGCCCCGGCCCCGCCGCATCCGGGCACCGCGGTCCGCGCGCGCACCGTGCGCCTCGTCAGCGAGGACGCCGGGCTGCGCGCCACGGTCGAGCGCGTCTGCGCGGCCGCCGGCGCCGACCTGCTGGCCGATCCGCCCGGCGCGGCGGCGGCCACCGCGCCGGGCACGCTCGCGGACACCGAGCTCGTGGACGTGCGCCACGCCGTGCGGGGGCGGGTCCGTCCGGGCACGGTGCTCGTGGGCCGGCCCGAGGACCCCGGGATCTGGGACCGGGCGGCCGACCTCGGCGGCTGCGCCGTGGCCGTGCTGCCCGACGCCGCCGGATGGCTCGCCGACCTGCTCACCGCCCGGCCCGGCGGCCCCGCCGGTCCCGGCGGCACGGGCCGGGTGCTGGGCGTGCTGGGCGCCGTGGGCGGGGCCGGCACGTCCACGCTGGCGTGCTGGCTCGCCGACCGCGCCGCGCACGAGGACCGGCCGGCCGTCCTCGTGGACGCGGACCGCGCCGGCTGCGGCATCGACGTCCTGCTGGGCCTCGAGGACCAGGACGGTCTGCGCTGGCCGGACCTGCTCCGGATCGCCGGGACGGTGCACGCCGAGCAGCTGTGGCCGGCCATGGCCCGGACCGGACAGCTGCGCTGGCTCTCCTGGGACCGCTCCCAGCCGGACGGAGCCGCCGCGCCGTACGCCGGCGTGCTCGAGGCGCTGCGCCGGGCGGCCGCCCTCGTCGTCGTGGACCTGGGCCGGGCGGGGGCGGGCACGGCGGACACCGCGGCCCTGTGCGACGAGGTCCTCGTGCTCACGCCCCGGACGGTGCGCGGCGTGCTGGCCGCGCGGTGGGCCGCCGGTTCCCTGGCGGGCGCCAGTGCCCGCCTGGTGCCGGCCGGGCTCAACGTGGCCGACGTGGACGACGCCCTCGCCGCCGCCACGACCGGTCTGCCCGTCGCCGGCTCCCTGCGCTTCTCCGGCGCGGTGCCGGAGGCCGCCGAGACGGGCCGGCTGCTCGAGGCGGGCCGCTCCCGGCGGCTCGCCCGGGACGTGGCGGGCCTGCTCGAGGCCGTGGGGGCCGCCCCGTGAGCGCCGCGCTGCCGGCCGCCCTGCTCGACGACGTGCGGGACCGGCTGCTGGCCGCCCCCGGGCCGGTCACGGACACCGACATCGCCGCGGCCGTGCGCGCGAGCGGCCGGGTGCTCGGGGCCGCCGGCACCCTGCGGGCGGTGCAGGCCGTGCGCGCCGAGCTGACCGGTCTCGGTCCGCTCGAGCCGCTGCTGCCGCACCGGGGTCTCACCGACGTCTACGTCAACGGGCCGGACCAGGTCTGGCTCGAGACCGAGGCCGGGGTGCGCCGCGTCCCGTCCCCCTTCCGCACCGACGCCGAGGTGCGCGCCCTGGCCGTGCGCCTGGTCACCGCCGCAGGACGCCGCCTCGACGCCGCCCACCCGTGCGTGGACGTCCAGACGGCCGCCGGCTACCGGGTGCACGCCGTCCTCCCGCCGATCTCCACGGGCGGGACCCTGCTCTCCGTCCGCTTCCGCAGCACGAGGACCCTGTCCCTGCAGGACCTCGTGGCGGCGGGGACCGTCCACCCCGGCACCGCCGAGCTCCTCGTGGGCGCCGTGCGCTCGGGCGCCAACTTCCTGGTCAGCGGCGCCACCGGGGCGGGGAAGACGACCGTCCTCAACGCCCTGCTCTCCTGCTCCCCGGCGCACGAGCGGATCGTGCTCATCGAGGACGCCGCCGAGCTTCGGCCCGAGCACCCCCACGTGGTCGGTCTCCAGGCGCGGCACGCCAACACCGAGGGCGCGGGCAGCATCGACCTGGCGGAGCTCGTCCGGCAGGCCCTGCGGATGCGGCCCGACCGGCTCGTGGTGGGCGAGTGCCGCGGCGCCGAGGTGCGCGAGCTCCTCACGGCCCTGAACACCGGCCACGCGGGGGCGGGCACCGTGCACGCCAACTCCGCCGAGGCGGTCCCCGCCCGGCTCTCGGCCCTGGGCGCCCTGGCCGGGATGAGCCGGGAGGCCGTGACGCTGCAGGCCGCGAGCGCCCTGGACCTGGTCGTCCACGTGGCCCGGGCGGGCGGGCGCCGAGAGATCCGGGCGGTGTCCCTGCTCGAGGACCGGGCCGGCGCCCTCGTCTCCGTGCCCGCGGCGGTCCGGTCCCACGACGGCGTGCGCCGCGGCCCGGGCTGGGACGGGCTGTGCGCCCTGCTCGACCACCGGCCCGACCGAACGCCCGGCGACGCGTCCGACCGCTCGCCCGACCGTTCGCCCCACCCCGGCGGGGACCTCGCGGGAGGCCGGCCGTGAGCACGGTCCTCGTCCTCTGCCTCGCCCTCTGCCTGTGCCTCGCCGGGGGCGCCGCGGTGCTGGTCGCGGGTCCGGGCCACCGCGTCCGGTCGGCCGCGAGGGCGGGCGCCGGCACCGTCGTCCCGGTCCGGTGGTGGGCCCGGTTCGCCCGGGACGCCGAGACGGAGGCCGCCGAGTGGATCGCGCTGCTGCGCCGGCTCGCGGCGCTGCTGGAGGCGGGCCGGTCCCCGGCGGCCGCGTTCGAGGGAGCGGGGCCCGGGGGCCGCGCCGCCCGCACGGGCACCGGCCGGCACCTCGAACTGCTGTGCACGTCCGTGGCGGCCGCCGCCCGCCTGGGGCTGAGCGTCTCGACCGCCCTGGCGGGGGTGCCGGCCCCGGAGCTGGGCCACCGCGCGCTGGAGCGGCGGGCCGTCGCCACCACCGCCGAGCTCTCCCTGTGCTGGGAGGTCTCCGAGCGCACCGGCGCGCCCCTCGCCGCCCTGCTCGGCGGCCTCGCCGACGCCCTCGAGGCGGAGCTCGACGCCGAGGCCGCACGCGGCACCGCCCTGGCCGGCCCCCGCTCCACCGTCCGGATCCTGACCTGGCTCCCGGTGCTCGGCATCGGACTGGGCATGCTCATGGGCGTCGACCCGCTGCGCACGCTGCTCACCACCCCGTGGGGGCTGGCCGCCCTCGTGGCCGGCGCTGCGCTCACGGGCCTCGGCCGGGTGTGGACGCGCACCCTGATCAGCCGCGCCGAGGCGGTGGGTGCGCGATGACCGCCCTCGCAGCGCCCGCCGCCGGGCTGCTCCTGGTGGCGGCCGTGGCGCTGGCGGCGCTCCCGTCCCGAGCCCGGCTGCCGGGAACGCCCCGTCCGGCCGCGGCCCGCCGCCGCCCGCCGGGACCGCACGTCTCCGCCGGCGTCCTCGTGGAGCTCACCGCCGCCATGCTGGACGCCGGTCTGCCGCTCGCGGAGGCCGTGGCGGTGCTGGGCGGGTGCCGGACGGACGCCAACGGCGCCGCCCTCGAAGGCGTGGGCTCCCGGCTGCGGCTCGGGCTGCCCTGGCACACGGCGTGGACCTCGGCGGGCGAGCTGCCCACGCACCTGGCCGACTACCGCGAGGCGCTCACGTTCACCGCGACGTCCGGGGCGCCGTCGGCCCGGAGCCTGCGCTCGCAGGCCGCCCAGGTCCGGCGTGCCGCCTACCGGCGGGCCGAGCGCGCCGCGGAGTCGCTGTCCGTCCAGCTCGTGCTGCCCCTGGGCCTGTGCTCCCTGCCGGCCTTCGTCTGCTGGGGCGTCCTGCCGGTCGTGATGGGGCTCGTGCCCGAGGTGTTCGGATGACCCGCCGCGCCCGGAGCCGCGGGCCCCCGGCCGCCGGGGCGTTCCCCGTCCGCCCCTGCGCCCTCGAGGACCGGCCCGGCGCCGCTGCGCTGCGCCGTCCGCCGTCCTCCGGCGGGCCCTGCCGCCCGTCCGGCACCGGCTCGGCGAGTGCTGCTCGCCCAGTGCTGCCCGGCCCGTGCTGCCCGGCCAGTGCCGGCCGTCCGGCACCTGCTCACCCCGCACCAGTTCGCTCCGCACCGAAAGGAACCATCATGTCCCAGCACCAGATCACCGCCTCCCGTCCCGCCCGGAAGCGCCGCAGCCCCTCCGGGCCCGGCCTGGAGGTCGCCGCCGGGGGCCGCCCGGTCGCACCGTCCGCCCGCCGGGCCACCGGCGCCCCGCCCCGCCCGCTCGTCCGGGCCGGGGACCCGGACCTCGGTGCGACCACCGTGGAGTACGCCATGGTCGTGCTCGCCGCGGCGGCCTTCGGCGGGGTCATGGCCGCGGTCCTCTCCTCCGGCCAGGTGCGCGAGCTCCTGACCGCGATCATCGAGAAGGCGCTCGGCGTCTGAGCGGCTGCTCCCGCGGGGTCCGTGGTGCCGTCCCCGGCGCCGCGGACCCCGCGGGAGCGTCCTCCCCGTCCGTCCTGGCCGCCGGTCCCAGCAACCCGAGCCGCCGTGCGCCCTGCCCGTGAGGAGTCCACCATGCCCGCCCACCGCCCCCGATGCTCATCCCGTGGTCGGTCTCGTCCGCCGTCCCGACCCCGTTCCCGTGCTTCCCGGTGGCGTGTCGGTTCCCGCCTCCGTCCGTGGTCGCCGCGCGGCCCCAGGTCCCGGTCCGCGCCGCGGCCGGTGCCGCCGGACCGCGGCGCCGTCACCGCCGAGACGGCCGTGCTGCTGCCCGCCCTCGTGCTGCTCCTGGCCGTGCTCCTCGCGGCCGCCGCGGCCGGGATGACCCTGATCCGCTACGAGGAGGCCGCGCGGGCCTCGGCCCGGGCCGCCGCCCGCGGCGAGAGCGCCGCCGTGGTCCGCTCCACGGCGCTGCGCGTGGCCGGGGAGGACGCCGCGATCCGCCTGGGCGGGAACGCGGGGACGGCCACGGTCACCGTCACCGGCCCCGCCCCCGGCATCCTCGGGACCTGGGGCGGCTGGGAGCTGCGCGCGGACGCCTCCGCCGAGACGGAGGGGGCCGGAGCGGCCGATGGGCACGGTGGCTGAGCCCGCGGTGCCGGGCATCCCGGGGCGGCCCGACCGCTGTCCGGACCGCGACGGCGACCGGGGGAGCGGCACCGTGCACGCGCTGACGCTCACCCTGGTGCTCGGCGTGCTGCTGGTGGCCGTGCTGCTGCTGGCCCAGGCGGGGATCGCGACCCACCGTGCCGGCAAGGCCGCCGACCTCGCGGCGCTCGCCGCCGCCGACACCGCCCGGGGCCTCGTGGCCGGCGACCCGTGCGGCGCCGCCGAGCGCGTGGCCCGGGACAACGGGGCACGGCTCGAGCGGTGCGCGCTCGTGGAGCCGGAGCGGGTCGTCGTGGACGTGCGCACCGCCGTGGCCCTGGACGGGCCGCTCGCCCGCTTCGGGGCCGCCCGCGGCGTGTCCCGGGCCGGGCCCCCGGAGGCCGCCCGTGCGCCGTGAGGACTCAGGCGCGGGGGGCGTCGTGCAGCACCGCGTCGATCAGCCGCACGGCGCCGGCCTTGTCCAGCGGGTTGTTGCGGTTGCCGCACTTCGGCGACTGCACGCAGGACGGGCACCCGTGCTCGCACTCGCACGAGGAGATCGCCTCCCGGGTGGCGCCCAGCCACGCGACGGCCGTGGCGTAGCCGCGCTCCGCGAACCCCGCCCCGCCCGGGTGGCCGTCGTAGACGAACACTGTGGGCAGCTCCGTGTCGGCGTGCAGCGCGGTCGAGAGCCCGCCCACGTCCCAGCGGTCGCACGAGGCCACGAGCGGCAGCAGGCCGATCGCGGCGTGCTCGGCCGCGTGCAGCGCCCCGGGGACGTCGGGTTCCTCGATCCCCGCGCCGGTCAGCACGGGGCCCGGCACGGTGAACCACACGGACTTCGTGAACAGGTCGCGGGCCGCGAGGTCCAGGGGCTCCTCGCCCAGCACCTCGTTGGAGATCACGGCCTTGCGCTGGAACGAGACCACCTTCGTGGTGACCTGCACCTGGCCGAAGTGGACGGTCACCGGCCCCCAGCGCTCCGAGCGCTCCTCGGCGACCACGCTCACCTGCGTGATGTCCCGCGCGGTGGTGTAGAAGTCGGGGTTCGCCCGCGTCACGGCGGCCACCGAGCCCGCCTCGTCGAGCTCGTCCACGATGTAGGTCCGGCCCTGGTGCACGTACACGGCCCCCGGGTGGGCCTGGTAGTGGGACTGGGGGGAGTCCATCGTGCCGAGCACCGCGCCGGTGTCCGTCTCGATGATCCGGATCGGCCCGCCGCCGTCCGAGCGCAGCGACACCATCCCGGCCGCGGACTGGGGGTGCGTCCAGAACCAGCCGTTCGGCCGGCGGCGCAGGTGCCCGCTGGCCACGAGCGAGCCGAGCACCTCCGGCGCGGTGGGCCCGAAGCTGTCGATCTCCTCCGCGCGCAGCGGCTGCTCGGCCGCGGCCGCGCACAGGTGCGGGGCCAGCACGTAGGGGTTGGAGGGGTCGAACACCGTGGCCTCGATGTCGACGTCGAAGATCGCCTCCGGATGGTTCACGAGGTACGTGTCGAGGGGGTCGTCGCCCGCCACGAAGGCGGCCAGGGCCTCCTGGCCGGCCCGGCCCGCCCGGCCGATCTGCTGGAAGAAGGACGCCCGGGTGCCGGGCCATCCGGCCACGACCACGGCGTCCAGCCCGGCCACGTCGATGCCGAGCTCGAGCGCGGACGTGCTCGCGATCCCGAGCAGCCGCCCGTCCCGCAGCGCCTCCTCGAGCTCCCGGCGCTCCTCGGGGAGGAACCCGGAGCGGTAGGCCGCCACCCGGTGGGCCAGCGAGGGGTCGACCTCCTCCAGCTGCCGGTGGGCGATCTGGGCGATCGTTTCCGCGCCGCGGCGGGACTTGATGAACGCGATGGTGCGGACCTGGCGGAGCACCAGGTCGGTGAGCATGTCGGCGGTCTCGGCCAGGGCGGTGCGGCGCACCGGGGCGTCGTTCTCGCCGCCGCCGTCGGTCTGCTCCGGCTCCCAGAGCACCACGGTGACCGGTCCGTGCGGGGAGAAGTCCGTGGTCACCGGCGTCACCTCGGCCTCGGGGACGCCGACGAGGCGGGCGAAGGAGGCGTGCGGCTCGAAGGAGGTCGCGGACGCCCCGATGAAGACGGGGTCCGCGCCGTAGAGACGGCAGATCCGGCGCAGCCGCCGCATGAGGTTGGCCACGTGCGAGCCGAAGACACCCCGGTAGGAGTGGGCCTCGTCCACCACGACGTACTTCAGGCGGCGGAAGAACCGGGACCAGCGCGCGTGGTTGGGCAGCACCCCGTAGTGCAGCATGTCCGGGTTGCACAGCACCACGTCGGCGTGGTCCCGGACCCACCGGCGCTCCGCTGGGTCGGTGTCGCCGTCGTAGGTCGCGGCGCGCAGGGTCGGCAGGCCGAGGGCGTCCAGGCCCTTGAGCTGGTCGGCGGCCAGGGCCTTGGTGGGGGACAGGTAGAGGGCCGTGGCCTCGTCCGGGTGGTGGATCATGCCCGGGTTCGCCAGCGCCGCGAGCCGGCCGCGGTGCACGGCGTCGGCCACGGGCGCCTGGTAGGCGAGGGACTTCCCGGACGCGGTCCCCGTGGCGACCACCACGTGCCGGGGGGCCAGCACCGCCTGGACCTGGTGCAGGTACGGCGCGTGCACGCCGAGCCGTTCCCAGGCCGCGACCACGTCCGGGTGCAGGTGCTCGGGCCACGGGACCGTCACGGCGTCCCGGTCGGGGATCTCCCGGACGTGCCGCACCTGCTCCGGCGCGTCGCCGCGGCCGAGCAGGGGGATCAGGGAGACGTGGTCGGAGGACGGCACCGGTTCATTGTGCCACCGCCGCCCCGGCGGCCCCACCGGCGGGGCGGCCGCCGGGAGCCGCCAGGGCAAAGGCGCTCGGTGCTGTCCCGGCGGCTCCGTGCGGCGCCGCGGCGCGGTGGCGCCCTGCCGCTGCGGCGCGTCTCAGCCCTGCGTGTCCGCGCCCCGGGTCCGCCGGTGCACGCGGGCCTCCCACGGCCGCAGCAGCCCCTCGTCGCCGGGGACCACGCCGTCGGGGCGGTTGCCGATCAGCAGCTCGGCGCCGGCCCAGCCCTCGGGCAGTTCGGTGCGGACCTCCTCGCCCGAGACGTTGGCGAGCACCAGCAGCTCGACGTCCCCGAGCCGCCGGGTGAAGGCGTAGAGCTGCTCGTGGTGGGGGGCCAGCATGGTGAAGTCGCCCAGGGCGACCACGGGCTCGGTGTGCCGCAGCTCGATGAGTCGCCGGTAGTGGTGGAACACCGAGTGCGGCTCGGCCCGGGCGGCCTCGGCGTTGACCTCGTCGTGGTTCGGGTTGACCGCGATCCACGGGGTGCCGGTGGTGAACCCGGCGTTCGCGCCCGCGGTCCACTGGACCGGGGTGCGGGCGTTGTCCCGGCTCGACCAGCGCAGTCCGCGCAGCACCCCGGCGGGGTCCGCGCCGGCGGCCACGGCGTGGCGGTAGTGGTTGACCGACTCGATGTCGCGGAAGTCCTCGATCGTCTCGAACGGTGCGTTGGTCATGCCCAGCTCCTCGCCCTGGTACACGTAGGGCGTGCCGCGGTGCAGGTGCAGCAGGGTGGCCAGGCAGGTCGCGGAGGCCACCCGGTGCTCGGGGCTGTCGTCGCCGAAGCGGGAGACCGCGCGGGGCTGGTCGTGGTTGTTCCAGTACAGGGAGTTCCAGCCGACCTCCTCCAGGCCCTCCTGCCAGCGGCCCAGCGAGGCCTTCAGGTCCGTCAGGCGCAGCGGCTCGGGGTCGAACTTCCCGCCGGGCCCGTGGTCGAGGCCCACGTGCTCGAACTGGAAGACCATGTCCACCTCGGCGCGGGCCGGATCGGTGAAGAGCTGGGCCTGCTCCACGGTGACGCCGGGCATCTCGCCCACCGTGATGAGCTCGGCGTCCCGGCCGGCGAAGACCTCGCGGTGCATCTCCTGGAGGAACTCGTGGATCCGGGGACCGCACAGGTAGGACGCGGAGCCGTCGCCCCAGGGCGTCCCGTCCACCGGGGGCCCGTCGTGCAGGTGGCCGTCCTCGGCGACGTCCTTGCTGATCATGTTGATGACGTCCATGCGGAAGCCGTCCACGCCGCGGTCCAGCCACCAGCGCATCATGGCGTGGACGGCCTGCCGCACCTCGGGGTTCTCCCAGTTCAGGTCCGGCTGCTTGCGGGAGAACAGGTGCAGGTAGTACTCCCCGGAGGCCTCGTCCAGCTCCCACGTGGAACCCGAGAAGAAGCTCTGCCAGTTCGTCGGCTCCGCGCCCGGCGCGCCGGCCTCCATCCCCCGGCGGGGAGCGCGCCACCAGTACCAGTCCCGTTTCGGCGAGTCCGGCGAGGAGCGGGACTCGACGAACCACGGGTGCTCGTCGGAGGTGTGGTTGACCACGAGGTCCATCACCAGTTTCATGCCGCGGGCGTGCACCGCCCCGAGCAGCTCGTCGAACTGCTCGAGGGTGCCGAAGACCGGGTCGATGTCCTGGTAGTCGCTGATGTCGTAGCCGTTGTCGTCCTGCGGGGAGGAGTAGATCGGGGACAGCCAGACGACGTCCACGCCCAGGTCCTGCAGGTGGTCGAGGTGGGCGATGATGCCCCCGAGGTCGCCGATCCCGTCGCCGTCGGAGTCCGCGAAGGAGCGGGGGTAAATCTGGTAGACGACCGCGTCGGTCCACCACGCGGGGGTCTCCCCGGCGCCGCTGCCGGTGCCGGGCCGCTGCGCGGTGATGTCCTGCTGCTGGGTGCGGGTGCTCATTCGGCTGCTCCTCGGGTGACGCCGCTGACGACCGCCCGTCGGCAGGCAACGGCCCCCGGCGTGGCGGCGTCGTCGTGCAGCCGCGAGCGGTCTCGATACCCGACCAGTCTGCTCGGACGGAGTGCGCCGGCAACACCGCCGAGCCCGAACCGGAAGCAACATAAATACACGCGTGATATGTTCGAATCAACACCCCGAGGGTGGCGTCGGTCCGCGTGCCGCACTGCACTCCACCGCACGGACGGCTCGACGAACCCGGAGAACGGATGACCGAGATGCTCCCCGACCGCCGACGGCGGGAGATCCTCGACCGCGTGCGCGCCTCCGGTGCGGTGCGGGTCGCGGACCTGGTCGCCGAGCTGGGCGTGTCCGACATGACGGTGCGCCGGGACCTGGACCGGCTGGCTCGGGACGGGGAGCTGCAGAAGGTCCACGGCGGGGCGAAGCTGCCGGCGGGATCCTCCGCGGCCGAGCCCGGATTCACGCACAAGTCCGAGCTGCAGCTGCCGGAGAAGGCGGCCATCGCCGCCGCCGCCGAGGCGATGGTGCGACCGGGCATGTCCGTCTCGCTGAACTCCGGGACCACCACCTTCGCGCTGGCCCGGGCCCTGCGCCGCGTCAGCGACATCACGGTGGTGACGAACTCCCCGCGGATCGCGGACGTGCTCCAGGACGCGCCCGCCACGGGGCAGACGGTGGTCCTGCTGGGCGGGGTGCGCACCCCCTCGGACGCCCTGGTGGGCCCGCTGGCCACCGCGGCCCTGCGCACCCTGCACGTGGACCTGGCCTTCCTGGGCGTGCACGGGCTGTCCGAGCGCGACGGGCTGACCACTCCGAACATGATGGAGGCCGAGATCAACCGCCTCTTCCTGGAGCGCTGCGACCGCAGCGTGGTGCTGGCCGACTCCACGAAGTGGGGCCTGTCCGGGCTCCACCGCATCGCCGGTCTCGACGAGGTCGACACCGTCGTGACCGACGACGGTCTGGGCGCCGCCGACCGCGAGACCCTGAGCCAGCACGTCCCCGACCTGCGACTGGAGCCCGTCCGATGACCTCTCCCGCCCCCGCCGAGCGCGCCGCCGCGCCGCTGATCGCGCACCGGACGCACCACCTCGCCGACGGACGGGAGGCCGTGTTCTTCTCCGACCGCGGCACCCCGCCCGTGGAGCACGTGGTGGACCGCCGGCCCCTGGACGTCCGCTCCGGCGGCGGTGAGGTGCGCTTCGACCGGCTGACGGGGGAGTGGGTGGCGGTGGCCGCCCATCGGCAGGCGCGCACCTACCTGCCCCCGGCCGACCAGTGCCCGCTGTGCCCGAGCGTGGGTGGGCGCGAGTCGGAGATCCCGGCGGAGGACTTCGACGTCGTCGTCTTCGAGAACCGCTTCCCCTCGCTGGGCCCGGAGCTGGCCGAGCTGCCGGACCCGCGACAGGTGGGGGAGCGGTCCCTGTGGGGAGTCCCGTCCCCGGCCGTGGGGCGGTGCGAGGTGGTGGTGTTCACCCCGGAGCACCAGGGCTCCTTCGCGTCCCTGTCCTCCGAGCGGGCGCGCACCGTGGTGGAGGCCTGGGCCCAGCGCACCGACGCGCTCTCGGCCATGGCCGGGGTCCGGCACGTGTTCCCGTTCGAGAACCGGGGTGAGCAGATCGGGGTGACCCTGCACCACCCGCACGGGCAGATCTACGCCTACCCCTATCCGGCCCCGCACGCGGCCCGGCTCGCGGCCCGCTCCCGGGCGCACCTCGAGGCCACGGGGCGGACCCTGATGGGCGAGGTCCTGGCCGACGAGACCGCCGCCGGGGACCGCATGGTGCTGGCCGGGCAGCACTTCTCCGCCTACGTGCCCTACGCCGCGCGCTGGCCCCTGGAGGTCCACCTCGTCCCGCACCGCCGCGTCCCGGACCTCGCCGCGCTCACGGGGCAGGAGCGGGACGAGCTGGCGGTCCTCTACCGCGATCTGGTGCAGCGGGTGGACCGGCTCTACGACACGCCGACCCCCTACATCGCCGCCTGGCACCAGACCCCCGTGAATGCGGCGGACCGGGAGGCCGGCCGGTTGCACCTGCAGCTCACCAGCCCGCGCCGGGCCGAGGACAAGCTGAAGTTCCTGGCCGGCTCCGAGGCCGCCATGGGGGCGTTCATCAACGACGTCACCGCGGAGCAGACCGCCGCACGCCTGAGGGAGGCCGCACGATGACCGGACAGCACACCCCCCAGCCGGCCGCTCGGCAGACAGGCCAGGACGACGCCGCCCGGGCGGATGAGCTCTCCCGCCGCTTCACCGAGGTGTACGGCCACGCCCCGGACGGGGTGTGGCGTGCCCCGGGACGGGTGAACCTCATCGGGGAGCACACCGACTACAACGACGGCTTCGTGCTGCCCTTCGCCATCGACCGCTCGGCGATGGTCGCCGTCCGGCTGCGCCGGGACGCGGAGCAGGGGCGGCGGACCGGGCAGGGCGAGGACGCGATCCGGCACGACGTCGTCGACCTGGCCTCCACGTACGCCCCCGACGGCGGGGGGCTGTCCCGGGCCCGGTTCCGGATCCCCGGGCTCGCCCCCGGGGCGGTCGGCGGCTGGGGGGCGTACCCGGCCGGCGTGGTGCACGTGCTCGCCGGCCTCGACGGGGTGGAGGTGCCCGGGTTCGAGCTGCTGCTGGACTCGACCGTCCCCGTGGGCGCGGGCCTGTCCTCCTCGCACGCCGTGGAGGTCGCCACGATCGTGGCCCTGAACGACCTGCTCGGACTGGATCTGGACCGGCCGGCGATGGCGCGGCTGACGCAGCGGGCGGAGAACGAGTTCGTCGGCGCCCCGACCGGGATCATGGACCAGTCGGCCTCCCTGCGCGGCCGGGCCGGCGCGGCGCTGTTCCTGGACTGCCGCACCCAGGAGGCCGAGCTCGTGCCGCTGCCGGTGGCCCGGCACGGGCTCGCCGTCCTGGTGGTCGACACGAAGGTCGCCCACTCCCACGCCGACGGCGGCTACGCCGCCCGGCGCGCCTCCTGCGAGCGCGGGGCCGCCGCCCTCGGAGCGGTCTCCCTGCGCGACGTCCCGGACGGGACCGACCTGAGCGGACTGGACGAGGAGACCGCCCGCCGGGTCCGGCACGTGCTCAGCGAGAACCGCCGGGTCCTGGAGACGGTCCGGCGGCTGCGGGCCGGGGACGTCCGGGGCATCGGGGAGCTGCTGGTCGCCTCCCACGCCTCGATGCGGGACGACTACGAGATCTCCTGCCCCGAGCTCGACCTCGCCGTCGACGCGGCCCTGGCCGCCGGGGCCGCCGGCGCGCGGATGACCGGCGGGGGCTTCGGCGGCTCCGCGATCGCCCTCGTGCCCGCGGCGCGGGCGGAGCAGGTCGGGAACGCGGTCGCCGAGGCCTTCGCGGACCGGGGTCACCGGGCGCCGGACGTCTTCGTCGTCGTGCCGGGGGAGGGTGCCGGCCGGGTGCGGTGAGGCGCGGATCCTTCGCAGGACGACGTCGGTGGCACCGCGCCACTGCTCCTCGGCCCCGGGCCCACTGGGCCCGGGGCCGGCGTCATCGCAGGGCGCACTCTTGACGTGCAGTGTGATCTGGATCATCCTTGTGTTCAAGATATAAACACAGTTGCCAGCATATGGCAACGGTCCGGCCGGCCGGGCTCCTCGCGAACCCGTCCACCCGCCGGTGCACCTCTCTCCAGCTCCGCTCACGTCCCTGCCCCCGCCGTCCGGGGTGCCCTCAGCGAAGGACCTCCCATGCACAACGCTCCTCCACCGGCCGCGGCCGCGACCCACGGCAAGACCCCGAAGAAGGCGGCCCTGGCCAGCTGGATCGGCTCCGCCCTGGAGTACTACGACTTCGCCGTCTACGGGACGGCCGCCGCCCTGGTGCTCAACCACCTGTTCTTCCCGGCCGACACGTCCCCCGGGGTGGCGATCCTGCTGTCGATGGGCACCGTGGGCGTCGCCTATGTCGTCCGGCCCCTGGGGGCCCTCATCATGGGCCCCCTCGGAGACCGGTTCGGGCGCAAGTTCGTGCTGATGCTGACCCTCTTCATGATGGGTGCCGGCACGTTCGCCGTCGGCTGCCTGCCGACCTACGACCAGGCCGGGCTGCTGGCCCCGGCCCTGCTCGTGACCTGCCGCGTCATCCAGGGGCTGTCGGCCTCCGGCGAGCAGGCCAGCGCGATCTCGGTCTCGCTGGAGCACTCCGAGGAGCACCGGCGGGCCTTCACCACGAGCTGGACGCTGCAGGGCACCCAGTTCGGCACCCTCCTCGCCACCGCCGTCTTCATCCCCTTCACGCTCGTGCTCACCGAGGAGCAGCTGTTCAGCTGGGGCTGGCGGGTCCCGTTCTGGCTCTCCGCCGTCGTGGTGGTCGTGGCCTATCTGATCCGCCGCCACCTGGAGGAGCCGCCCGCCTTCGAGCAGGCCCGGGCCGTGCTGCCCGGCGAGAAGCCGGCCACCCCTCTGGCCCTGATGTTCAAGCACCACAAGACCGCGGTGCTGCGCGTGGCCGCGGCCGCGATGATCAACACCGTCAACGTGGTCTTCCTGGTGTGGTCGCTGTCGTTCGCCACCTCCGTGGTGGGCCTGGACCGCTCGACCATGCTCTGGGTCTCCGTCATCGCCAACGCCGTGGCCCTGCTCGTGATCCCCGTGGCGGCCACGGTCGCCGACCGGGTCGGGCGCAAGCCGGTGTTCATCGCCGGGGCGGCCGGCGCGGCCGCGGTGATGTATCCCTACCTGGCCGCCGTCCACGCCGGGAACTGGACGCTGATCTTCCTCCTCGGCGCCGTCATGTCCGGCTTCTTCTACTCCATGTCCAACGGCATCTGGCCCTCCTTCTACGCGGAGATGTTCCCCACCCGGGTGCGCGTGACGGGGCTGGCCCTGGGCACCCAGATCGGCTTCGCGATCTCCGGCGGCTTCGCCCCCGTCCTGGCCAGCTCCCTGGCCGGGGCCGAGGGGGACAACTGGCTGGGCGTGGCGGGGTTCGTCACCGGCGCCTGCCTGGTCGCCGTGGCCGCCGCCCTGACGGCCAAGGAGACCAAGGACAGGACCCTGGGCCAGATCGACGACCTGCACACCACCCGCACCGAGGCGGCCGAGCTGGAGCGGCTGCAGGGGGCGGGCACCGCCTCCAGCCGCTGAACGCTGCGGAAGCGCTGACGAGGGCGGACGCCCCGGCCGGTCACCCGGCCGGGGCGTCCGCCCGTCCCGGACCGGGTTCCGGTCACGAACATGACACGGGTCACGCCCGCGGAGGCCCCGTGCCAGAATGACCGCATGAGCAACCCCATGAACATCTCCGGGCACAATCCCGACAAGGAGGCCCGGGCGCACCGGCCGCCGGTCACGGAGCTGACCCCGGAGCAGTGCTGGGAGCACCTCTACAGCGCACGCTTCGGCCGGATCGCCACCATGGACGGCGACGAGATCGAGATCACCCCCATCAACCTCGTGGCCGACGACGGGAAGATCTACTTCCGCACCGCCAAGGGCACCAAGCTGCTGCACCTGGTGCTCAACGAGCACGTCGCCGTGCAGGTCGACCAGGCACAGGGCGGGGAGGCCTGGTCCGTGATCGTGCGCGGCACGGCCCGCCAGCTGACCGACCCGGAGGAGACCGACCGGGTGGACGAGCTGCCGCTGCGGCCGTGGGTCGGGACCACCAAGCTCGAGTACGTGGAGGTGGCCCCCACGAAGGTCACCGGCCGCGTGTTCCACCTGGGCCACTGACCCGGCGCCCGGACCGCTCGGCGCCGGACGCCCCGCCGCGCTTGTAGCCTGGACCCGTGGCACAGCACCGGATCGTCCTGCACTACGTCTTCACCCCGCTCCCCGACCCCACGGCCGTGATGCTCTGGCAGCGCGCCCTGTGCGAGGGGCTGGGCCTGCGCGGGCGGATCATCGTCTCCCCGCACGGGCTCAACGCCACCGTGGGCGGTGAGGTCGGGGCGCTCAAGCAGTACGCCCGCACCACCCGCTCCCACCCCGGTCTCCGGGACACGGTGTTCAAGTGGTCGGACGGCTCGGCCGAGGACTTCCCGCGGCTGTCGGTCAAGGTCCGGGACGAGCTCGTGTCCTTCGGCGCGCCCGGCGAGCTCGCGGTCGACGAGCACGGCGTGGTCGGCGGCGGCACCCGCCTGGCGCCCGACGCCGTGGACGAGCTCGTGGCCCGCCGCGGCGAGGACGTCGTGTTCTTCGACGGGCGCAACGCCCACGAGGCCCGGATCGGGCGCTTCCGCGGGGCCGTGGTCCCGGACGTGGCGCACACCCGCGACTTCGTGGCCGAGCTGGACTCCGGGAAGTACGACCACCTCAAGACCCGGCCCGTGGTCACCTACTGCACCGGCGGGATCCGGTGCGAGGTGCTCTCCGCACTGATGCGCAACCGCGGCTTCCAGGAGGTCTACCAGCTCGACGGCGGCATCGCCGAGTACGGCCGCGAGCGCGGGGACCGTGGGCTGTGGGAGGGGTCCCTGTACGTCTTCGACCGGCGCATGCACGTGCGGTTCACCCCGGCCGCGGTCACGATCGGGCGCTGCGACCGGTGCGCCGGCCCCGCGAACCGCTTCGTCAACTGCGCGGACGGCACCTGCCGCGCCCTCGTGCTCGCGTGCCCGGCCTGCCTCGAGGAGCGGCCGCGGCTCACCTGCCCGGCCGGGTGCGGCACCGCCACGGCACCGGGGGCCGGCGACGGCGCCCCGGTCGCCGTCGCACCCGCCCCCGCACCCGTGCCCGTGCCGACGGGCGCCGCATGAGCCCCGCCGCCCCCGGCCCCTCGGCGGCACCGGCCTTCTCCCGGGTCCCGGGGACCCCCGTCTCCGACGACCCGCGGGCGCCGGCCGAGCTGCACGACGCCCTCCGCCGGACGGGCTTCACCCACGACCGCGTGGCGGAGCTGCTGGGGGAGGCCGCCATGGACGCGCTCGCACGGGACCAGGCGGTGCCCGCCCTGCGGGTCCTCGAGCCGGCCCTCCGCACGCCCGGGCACCCGGACCGGGGCCTCGCCGGGGTCGTCTCGCTCTTCCTGCTCGGCCGCACCGTCCCCGCGGAGACGCTCGCGCCCGCCCCGGTGCGCCCGGAGCAGCTCGTGGGCCTGGGCCTCGCCGAGGAGACGGAGGGCGGGCTGCGCTCCACCGTGGACCTGCGCCCCCACGCCTCCGACGACGGGACGGAGCTGTACGTGGCGAGCGACCTGGGGGAGTCCCAGCGCCCCGGCGTGCTGCGCCGCGACCACGTGCTGGGCATCGGCCAGGCCTCCCTGACGCTGGCCCAGACGACCGACCGCCGCCGGGTGGAGCGGGCGCTGGACCTGGGGACCGGGTGCGGCATCCAGACGTTCCACCTGCTCGCGCACGCGGGGCACGTGACCGCCACCGACGTCTCGGACCGGGCCCTGGGCTTCACCCGGTTCAACCTGCTGCTCAACGCGCAGGCGCTCGGGATCGACCCCGACCGGCTCGAGGACCGCGTGAGCCTGCGGGCGGGATCCCTCCTGGAGCCCGTGCGCGGTGAGCAGTTCGACCTCGTGGTGTCCAACCCGCCGTTCGTCATCACCCCGCGCCCCGCCGGAGAGACCCCTCTCGACCGCTACACCTACCGGGACGGCGGTCTGCCGGGGGACCGGATCGTGGCCGACCTGGTGCGGGGGCTGCCCGGGGTCATGGCCCCCGGGGCCATCGCCCACCTGCTCGGCAACTGGGAGGTCCTCGCCCCGCCGCCCGGGGACGCGCGGCCGGCCGCCGAGCGCTGGGCGCAGCGGCCCGAGCAGTGGGTGCCCGAGGGCGTCGACGCCTGGTTCGTCCAGCGGGAGCTGGCCGGCCCGGAGGAGTACGCCGAGACGTGGCTGCGGGACGCGGCGGAGTCCCGCGACCTCGAGCACTACGAACGCGCCTACCGCGCCTATCTCGACGACTTCGCCGCCCGCAGCGTCGAGGCCGTGGGCTTCGGGATGATCCGCCTCCGCCGCCCGTCCCGGGCCCGGCCAGGAGGCGCGCTCCGCCGCTTCGAGCACGTCCCCCACCCGGTCCAGCAGCCGCTCGCCCCCGCGCTCGCCGCCACGTGGGAACGGGCCGACTGGCTCGCCGCGCACCCCCAGGACTGGCTGGACGCCCACCTCGTGGCCGCCGAGGACGTCACCGAGGAGCGCCACCAGCGTCCCGGCGCGGAGCACCCCGGCGTGATCCTGCTCCGGCAGGGGGCCGGGCTGCGCCGGACCGTGGTGCTCTCGAGCGAGGCCGCGGGCTTCGCCGGGGCCTGCGACGGCGAGCTGAGCGCCCGGCAGATCCTCGGGGCGCTCGCCGCCCTGCTGGACTGGGCGGGCGAGGAGCGGCAGCGGCTGACCGAGGAGGTCCGGTACCTCGTGCTCGACGGCTTCCTCGTGCCGCACGAGCCGGTGCCGTCCGCCGCCTGAGCGACGTTGTGGGCGGATGAGCAGGCGGCGCCGCGACCGTGGGGGTGGGAGGATGGGAGCATGAGCATCGGAGACAACCTGAACCCCATCAAGACCCTCGACAAGGACACCGTCTGGCAGCTCCTCGAGCAGCACCCCTTCGGCCGGCTGGCCGTCGAGGCCGCCGGTCTCGTGGACATCTTCCCGGTGAACTACGTGGTCCACCAGCGCAAGCTGTACTTCCGCACGGCCCAGGGCTCCAAGCTCTCGAGCCTCATCGTCAACGACCAGGTGGCGTTCGAGATCGACGAGGTCTCGGAGGAGCACGTCGTGCGCTCCGTGGTGGTCCACGGCCGGGCCCGCCGGCTCGAGACGCGCGCCGAGATCGACGCCGCGGAGGAGCTGCCGCTCAGGCCGTGGGCGCCCACGCTGAAGTACAACTTCGTGGTCATCGACGTGGAGCACGCCACGGGCCGCGAGTTCACGATCGGCGACGAGCCCGAGCGCTACCCCTCCTGAGACCGGTCCGGGCCGCCCGGGCCGGGCGGCCCGCGCGGCCCGCCCGGGGACGCCGATGTCCTCCGGGTCCCCGCCGCGCGGGGGTTGACGGCGGTGAGGCGTTATGGTGGAGCGCAACGGCGGGCCGACGCCCGCCCGTTCGACCCGACGTCCAGCAGCGCCGCGGCCCGCGGCACCGCGGACCGCAGCAAGGAGTACCGTGCCAACGAAGGCCACCCAGAGCCCGGGAACGGGCAAGAGCCTGCTCATCGTGGAGTCCCCCTCCAAGGTCAAGACCATCGCCGGGTACCTCGGCGACGCCTACGAGGTCGAGTCCTCGATGGGGCACATCCGCGACCTCCCGCAGCCCTCGGAGCTGCCGGCGGAGCTCAAGAAGGGTCCCTACGGCAAGTTCGCGGTGGACGTGGAGCACGGCTTCGAGCCGTACTACGTGGTGAACCCGGACAAGAAGAAGAAGGTCACCGAGCTCCGGCGCAAGCTCAAGGACGCGGACGCCCTCTACCTCGCCACCGACGGCGACCGCGAGGGGGAGGCCATCGCGTGGCACCTCCTGGAGGTGCTCAAGCCCAAGATCCCCGTCTACCGGCTGACCTTCTCCGAGATCACCCGCGAGGCCATCGAGCGGGCCTTCGGGGAGCTGCGCGAGCTCGACCAGGACCTGGTCGACGCGCAGGAGACCCGGCGCATCCTCGACCGGCTCTACGGCTACGAGATCTCCCCGGTGCTGTGGCGCAAGATCGCCTCGGGCCTGTCCGCCGGGCGCGTGCAGTCCGTGGCCACCCGCCTGGTCGTGGAGCGGGAGCGCAAGCGCATGGCGTTCGTGCCCGCCGACTACTGGGACCTCAGCGGGACGTTCGCGCGCACCGACGGCGAGGACGCCGGCACCGCCTTCAGCGCCCGGCTCTCCTCCGTGGACGGCAAGCGGGTGGCGGGCGGCCGCGACTTCGGCGACGACGGAGTGCTCAAGGGCGCCGCGGACAAGCTCGCGCACCTGGACGAGCAGGCCGCCCGCGAACTGGCCGCCGGTCTCGAGGACGCGGCGTTCACGGTCCGGTCGCTGGAGACCAAGCCCTACACACGCCGCCCGGCCGCCCCGTTCACCACCTCCACGCTGCAGCAGGAGGCGGCGCGCAAGCTGCGCTTCACCTCCCGCACCACCATGCAGGTGGCGCAGAAGCTGTACGAGAACGGCTACATCACCTACATGCGCACCGACTCCGTGGCGCTGTCCGACCAGGCGGTCACGGCCGCCCGGCGCCAGGCCACGGAGCTCTACGGCGCCGACTTCGTGCCCGGCTCCCCGCGGCTCTACAGCTCCAAGTCGAAGAACGCGCAGGAGGCGCACGAGGCCGTGCGCCCCGCGGGGGACTCCTTCCGCGCCCCGAACCAGGTCCGCGGCGAGCTCTCCGCGGACGCGTTCCGGCTCTACGAGCTGATCTGGAAGCGCACCGTGGCCTCCCAGATGGCCGATGCCAAGGGGTCGACGGCGACCGTCCGGCTCGGGGCGACGTCCTCCGCCGGCCGGGACGCCGAGTTCTCCGCGTCCGGCACCGTCATCACGTTCCGCGGCTTCCTGGCCGCCTACGAGGAGGGCCGGGACGAGGACCCCGCCACGGACAAGGACGGCGCCAAGGACGGCGACAAGCGGCTCCCGCGGATGGCCGAGGGCGACCGCCTGGACGCCACCGAGGTCGAGGCGGACGGGCACCGCACCTCGCCGCCGCCGCGCTACACCGAGGCGTCCCTCGTGAAGGTCCTCGACGAGCTCGGCATCGGCCGGCCCTCGACCTACGCGGCGACCATCTCCACGATCATGGACCGCGGCTACGTCCGCGTGCGGGGCTCCGCGCTCATCCCCTCGTGGACCGCGTTCTCCGTGGTGCGCCTGCTCGAGGAGCACTTCTCCGACTACGTGGACTACGACTTCACGGCGGAGATGGAGGAGGGCCTCGACCGGATCGCCCGCGGCGAGGAGGACAGCACCGACTGGCTGCAGGACTTCTACTTCGGCTCCCAGGGCCACGAGAACGGGCTCAAGCCCATCGTCGACGACCTCGGCGAGATCGACGCCCGCGCCGTGAACTCCATCCCCGTGACCGAGGACATCACCCTGCGGGTCGGCAAGTTCGGCCCCTACCTGGAGGTGGCCGGCGCCGTCGACCCGGAGACCGGGGAGATCACCGACCCGATCCGGGCCAACGTGCCGGAGGACCTCGCCCCCGACGAGCTCACGCCCGACAAGGCGCGCGAGCTCATCGAGACGGGCAAGGCCGACGGCCGGGAGCTCGGCCGCGACCCCGTGACCGGGCGCGCCATCGTGGCCAAGGACGGCCGCTACGGGCCCTACGTCACCGAGGTGATCCCCGAGCCCACCGCCGAGGAGCTCGCGGCCCAGCCCGTCGAGTACTACAAGAACGGCAAGCCCAAGCCCCCGAAGAAGCCGGTCAAGGAGAAGCCCCGCACGGGCTCCCTGCTCTCCACGATGACGCTGCAGGACGTGACCCTCGAGGACGCGCTCAAGATCCTGTCCCTGCCGCGCACGCTGGGCACGGACGCCGAGGGCAACGAGATCACGGTGCAGAACGGCCGCTTCGGCCCCTACCTGAAGAAGGGCGGCGACTCGCGCTCCCTGCAGTCCGAGGAGCAGCTGTTCACGGTCACCCTCGACGAGGCCCTGGCGATCTACGCCCAGCCCAAGCAGCGCGGCCGCGGCGCCGCCAAGCCTCCGCTCGCGGACCTCGGCACCGACCAGATCACGGAACGGCCCATGGTCATCAAGGACGGGCGCTTCGGCCCCTACATCACCGACGGCGAGACCAACGTGACGGTCCCGCGCGGCGAGACCGTGGAGCAGATCACGCCGGCGCGCGCCAGCCAGCTGCTCGCGGAGAAGCGCGCCCAGGGCCCCGCTCCGAAGAAGACGGCCCGGTCCACGGCCAAGGGGACGACGACCAAGGGGACGACGGCCAGGAGCAGCACGGCGAAGAAGAGCACGGCCAAGAAGCCCGCGGCGGCCAAGCCCGCCCGCGCCGGGTCCAAGGGCTGATCCGCTCCGCACGCGCGGGACGGACACGGAACTCGAAGGAGCACCACGGCATGCGTCTCGGAGTCCTCGACGTGGGGTCGAACACCGTCCACCTCCTCCTGCTGGACGTCTACCCGGGCTCCCGGCCCGAGCCGTACGCGTCCCACAAGCTCGCCCTGCGGCTGGTGCAGTACCTCGACGCCGACGGCAACATCTCCGACGCCGGCCGGGACGCCCTCACCGCGTTCGTGGTCGAGGCCCGCGACTTCGCCGTGGACAACCGGGCCGAGGACTTCCTCGCCTTCGCGACCTCCGCGATCCGCGAGGCCGGCAACGGGGCGCAGGTGCTGGACCACGTGCAGTCCCGCTCCGGCGTGACCCTCACGGAGCTGGCCGGGGACCAGGAGGCGGCCGTGACGTTCTTCGCGGTGCGCCGCTGGTTCGGCTGGGGCGCGGGGACCGTTCTCGACCTCGACATCGGCGGCGGGTCCTTCGAGATGGCCCTGGGGGACAACGCGCTGCCCACCGTGGCGACCTCGGTGCCGCTCGGCGCGGGGCGGCTCACCCGCACCTTCGTCGCCGGGGACGTCGCGACCCCGAAGGAGATGAAGGCCCTGCGCAAGCACGTGCGCCAGGAGCTCCGGCCCGCGGTCGACCGGGTCCGCGCGGCCGGGGCGCCCACCTGCGTGGCCGGCACCTCCAAGACGTTCCGCTCCCTGGCCCGGATCTGCGGCGCGGCGCCGTACGAGATGGGCCCGTACGTGCCCCGCACCCTCCACCTCGAGGACCTGCGGCTGTGGACCCGCCGGATGGAGGCCATGTCCCCGGAGGAGCGCGCCGAGCTGCCGGGGGTCTCCGCCGCACGGGCCCGGCAGATCCTCGCCGGCGCCGTGGTGGCGGAGTCGGCGATGGACGCCTACGGCGTCGAGTCGATCCGGATCTGCCCGTGGGCGCTCCGCGAGGGACTGATCCTGCGCCGCCTGGACCAGCTGAGCAGCCACTCCGACGTCCGCACCGTGGACCCCCGGCACCTGGTGGGTGCGGCATGAGCGAGCAGCAGGGCGCCGCCCCGGAGCCGTACCGTCCGCACGTGGCGCTGTCCACCAGCTCCCTCTATCCGCTCGGGGTGCCGGAGACCTTCGAGGCGGCCGTGGAGCTGGGCTACGACAGCGTGGAGGTGCTCGTCACGCACGAGCGGATGAGCCAGCTCACCCACCAGCTGCAGGACCTCGTGCAGCGCCACCAGCTCCCCATCTCGACCATCCACGCCCCGACCCTGCTGCTGACCCAGCAGGTGTGGGGCAAGTCGTGGACCAAGATCCAGATGGCGGCCGCGCTCACCGAGCAGGTGGGCGCGGAGGTCGTCGTGGTCCACCCGCCCTTCCGGTGGCAGCGCCGGTACGCCGCGAACTTCGTGGAGGGGGTGCGGGTGGTCTCCCAGGCCACCGGCGTGAAGATCTCCGTGGAGAACATGTACCCCTGGCGGGTCCGCGGCCGCGACACCGTGGTCTACGCCCCGCACTACAGCCCGCTGGGCCTGGACTACGACTGGGTGACGTGGGACTTCTCGCACGCCGCCACCGCCCGGATGGACTCCCTGGCCGCCATCCGGGAACTGGGCCCCCGGCTGGGCCACGTCCACCTGACCGACGGGTCGGGGGAGACCACGGCGGACGAGCACCTGCTGCCCGGCCACGGGGTGCAGCCGGTGGCCGAGTCCCTCGAGTTCCTCGCCTCCACCCGGTGGCAGGGCATCATCGGGGTCGAGGTCTCGACCCGCCGCTCGAAGAACGCCGACGAGCGCACCCAGTGGCTTTTCGAANTTCGAAAAGGCACACGAGCCGCTCCGACGGCGCCCCGAGCGCCGGCGGCCCCGACGGCACGGAGGGCGCGGACGGCAGCCGGGGCTGAGGCCCGGGCGCACCCGGCCCGCCGGCCTGCCGGCGCCGTTCCCACCGTCCCGTTCCCACCGTTCCGATTCCACCGTTCCGATCCCACCGATGAGAGGACCTCACCGACCATGACCCCTGTGCTCGCCTTCCTGGGCTGCGGCTCCATGAACGGATCCATCCTGCGGGGGGTGCTGGCCTCCGGCGTGCCCGTCGAGCAGGTCCGGGCCACCGTCCGCTCCGCGGAGAGCGCTCGCCGGCTCGAGGACGAGACGGGCGTGCGGCCCTACGTCACCGGGGACGATCCCGAGGCCAACCGGCGGGCCGCCCGTGAGGCGGACGTCGTGCTGCTCGGCGTCAAGCCCGTCGGCATCCTCGACCTCGCCCGCGAGATCGCCCCCGCCCTGCGCCCCGGCACGGTCGTGGCCTCGGTAGCGGCGGGGATCTCCGTCGGCGCCCTCGAGCGCGCCCTCCCCGCCGGCCAGCCGGTCGTGCGCACGATGCCGAACACACCCTCCAGCGTGGGCCGCGGGGTGGTCTCGGTGACCCCGGGGGCCGCCACCGGCCCCGAGCAGACGGAGGCCGTGCGCCAGGTGCTCGAGGCCGTGGGCACCGTGGTCGAGGTCCCCGAGGAGCAGGTGGACGCCGTGACCGGCGTCTCGGGCTCCGGGCCCGCCTACGTGTTCCTGCTGGCCGAGGCCATGCAGCAGGCGGGGGAGCGGATGGGGCTGCCGGCGGACGTCGCGCGGGTCCTCGCGAAGGAGACCGTCTCCGGCGCCGGGGAGCTGCTGCGCCCGGCGGAGGCCGACCCCGCGGCGCTGCGCAAGGCGGTCACCAGCCCCAAGGGCACCACGGACCGGGCCATCACGACCTTCCAGGACAACGGCTTCGAGGCTCTCGTGGCCTCCGCGGCCCGCGCCTCGGCGGACCGCTCCGCGGAGCTCACGCGCGAGTTCAGCGGCGACTGAGCCGCGGACCGGCCGGTCCCCGGGTCAGGGGCGGGCCGCGAAGCGCTCGAGCAGGTCCACGTGCCCCGAGACGATCAGCAGGTCGCGGGAGGTGACCTTGGTGTCGGGGCGGGCGTACGTGAAGTCCTCGCCCGGGGACTTCACGCCCACCACGGTCACGCCGTACTTGGAGCGGACGTTGGAGTCGCCCAGCGTGAAGCCCTGCACCTCCCGCGGCGGATACATCTTGACGATCGCGAAGTCGTCGTCGAACTCGATGTAGTCCAGCAGCCGGCCCGAGACCAGGTGCGCGGTGCGCCGCCCGGCGTCCGCCTCGGGGAAGATCACGTGGTGCGCCCCGATGCGGGAGAGGATCTTGCCGTGCGAGGGCGTGATGGCCTTCGCCCAGATCCGGCTCACGCCGAGGTCCACGAGGTTCGCCGTGATGAGCACGCTCGACTCGATGGACGTGCCGACGCCCACCACGGCGGAGTCGAACTCGGCCGCCCCCAGCTGGCGCAGGGCGTCGATGTCCGTGGCCTCGGCCTCGACCACGTGGGTGAGCTGCCCGGAGAGCTTCTGGACCAGCTGGGCGTCCCGCTCCACGCCCAGGACCTCCCGGCCCTGGCGGGCGAGCTGGAGCGCGGTGGCGGTGCCGAAGCGGCCGAGGCCGATCACCAGGACGGGGACGCTGTGGGACGAACGGTCAGCCAATGATGGGCCTTTCCTCGGGGTACCGGTAGAGGCGCCGGCGTGAGCGCAGCGCCAGGGCGGCGGCCACGGTGGTCGTGCCGATGCGCCCGATGAGCATGATCAGGGCCAGGACGTACTTGCCGGCGGGGGGCAGCTCGCCGGAGAGCCCCACGCTGAGACCGCACGTCGCGTACGCGGAGATCACCTCGAACAGGACCCGGTCCAGCGGCTCCTCGGAGATCTCCAGGAGGATCCCGCAGCCCACCAGGACGACGGTCGCCCCCATCATGATCACCGAGATCGCGATGCGGAGGGCGTCCTCGGGGATGGTCCGGTAGAACGCGATCACGGACCGGTCGCCCCGGGCCTCGGCCAGGATCGCCAGGAAGACCACGGCGAGGGTGGTGACCTTGATGCCGCCGGCCACGGAGGCCGGGCCGCCGCCCGCGAACATCAGCGCGTCGGTCATCAGCAGGGTCACCGGCTCCAGGCTGTTCATGTCCACGAGGTTGAAGCCCCCGGAGCGGACCATGACGGAGTGGAAGAAGCCCTCGAAGATCTTCTCGTGCACGGGCCGGTCCCGCAGGGTGTCCGGATTGGACCACTCGAAGGCCAGGAACAGGGCCCACCCCACGAACAGCAGGATCGTGGTGGTCACGATCACCAGCTTCGTGTTGAGGTTCCACCGCGAGAAGCGCAGCCCGGTCTGCCGCAGCACGAGGACCACGGGGAAGCCGAGGGAGCCCAGGAGGACGCCCAGGGCGATCGGCAGGAGGATCAGCACCGCGTCCGTGTACGGGACGAGGCCGTCCGAGTGCGGGGTGAACCCCCCGTTGTTGAACGCGGAGACCGCGTAGAACACCCCGTGCCAGAGCGCCGTGAGGAACGGCTCTCCGACCACCAGGAAGCCGATCGTCAGCACCGTGGCCAGGATCGCCTCGATCGTCACGGACATCAGCACGATGATCTGCAGGAGCGAGCCGACCTCGCCCAGGCGCCCGATGTTCAGGGCCTCCTGGGTGATCAGCCGGGACTTCAGGCCGAGCTTGCGACCGATGGCCAGGGCCAGGATCGAGGTCATGGTGAGGGTGCCCAGACCGCCGATCTGCATCGCGACCAGGATCACGAACTGGCCGAAGAACGACCAGTTGGCCGCCGTCGACACCGTGGTCAGGCCCGTCACGGTGACCGCGGAGGTGGCCGTGAACACGGCGTCCTCGACCGGTGTCACGACGCCGGGGGCCGAGGCCACGGGCAGCCACAGCAGGAAGGAGAACACGGACACGACCGCGGCGAAGGAGATGACGGCGAGACGGGCGGGGGAGCCCGCCGCGATCCGGTCCACGAGGTCGCGCAGCGAGGTGAGCAGCCAGAACCGGCCGCGCTCCTCCGGACGGGCCCAGGGCGCGCGCTGCAGGTGGCTCACGGGCTCTCCTCCTGGTGTCCTGACCGCCCGGGCGGGGCGGCGGCCGCGGCGTTCGCCTCGACCCGAGACAGTATTCCACCCGAGCCCGTCCGCGGCGGGCAGCCGCGGGTGTAGGTTGTCGCCCATGCCCCTGGAAGAGGCCCTGCTGCGCGCCCGGGTCCGTCGACTGACCCGACGGCACGGGATCCGCTCCCCCCACGGTCGTCGGCCGGGACAACGGCGGAGCACCGATCCGCGGGAGGTGACCGCGGCGCGCACGGCGCAGCTGATCATCGGTGCGTTCGCGACCGCCCTGGCCGTCGGCACCGTCCTGCTGATGCTCCCGGTCGCGAGGTCGGGCCCCGGCGGGGCGTCGTTCATGGAGGCGTTCTTCACCGCGACCTCGGCGATCTGCGTGACCGGGCTGGTCGTGGTGGACACGCCGACCTACTGGACGCCGTTCGGGCAGGCGGTGATCCTGGCCCTGATCCAGATCGGCGGGTTCGGGGTGATGTCCTTCGCCACCGTGCTCGGGATCCTCCTGGCCCGCCGGCTGGGCCTGACGGCCCGGATCATGAGCTCGACCGAGACGAAGAACCCCGGCTACGGGGACATGCGCCGGGTGCTGCTGCGCATCCTCGCCACCACGCTGCTGATCGAGACGGTCGTGGCCGCGGCGCTCGCCCTGCGCTTCTTCGCCGGCTACGGGTACGGACCGGGGCAGGCGGTGTGGCACGGCGTGTTCCACGCGGTCTCGGCGTTCAACAACGCCGGCTTCGCCCTGTACACCCTGTCGATCATGGACTTCGCCGCCGACCCCTGGGTCAACCTGCCGATCGTCGTCGCCGTGGTCCTGGGCGGGCTGGGGTTCCCGGTGCTCTACCAGCTGCGCCGGGAGTGGCGCCGGCCCCGGCGGTGGAGCATGAACACCCGGATCGTGCTGTTCGCCACCGTGGTCCTGCTCGGCGCCGGCACGGTGTTCCTGTGCGCGGTGGAGTGGTCCAACCCCGCCACCCTCGGGCCGATGCGGGCCGACGAGAAGCTGATGGCCGGGTTCTTCCAGTCCACCATCGCCCGCACGGCCGGGTTCAACAGCATCGACATCTCGGCGATGCACCCGGTGTCCTGGCTGGGGCTGGACCTCCTGATGCTCATCGGCGGCGGCCCCGCCGGGACGGCCGGCGGGCTGAAGGTCACCACCGTCGCCGTCCTCGGCTTCATCGCCTGGACCGAGATCACCGGGGGAACGGCCGTGCACGTCCTCGGCAAGCGCCTGTCCCGGTCGGTGCAGCGCCAGGCGATCACGGTGGTCGTCCTGGCGCTGGGTGCGGTGACCACCGCCACGATGGCGCTGATGCTGCTGCACGAGGACATCGGCCTGGACCGGATCCTGTTCGAGACGATCTCCGCGTTCGCCACCGTGGGCCTGTCCACGGGCATCACCGCGGATCTCTCGCCGGCGGGCCAGGGGGTGCTCATCGCCCTGATGTTCCTGGGCCGGCTGGGGCCCATCACCGTGGCCACCGCCATGGCGGCCCGTCCCCGGAAGGCCCTGTACGAACTGCCCAAGGAACGCCCGCTGATCGGCTGAGTCCACCGCGCTCGCCCGGCACACCACCCCACGGGGCCCTGCGGCCCACCCCGACACCTCTTGGAGGTCCCCACATGTTCCCCTCCCGCCCCGGCACCGCCCCGTACCACCACTCCGGCCGCCGCCGGCCACCGGGCACGGTGGCCGTGATCGGCCTGGGCCGCTTCGGCGCCGCCCTGGCCCTCGAGCTGATGCGCAACGGCGCGGAGGTGCTGGGCATCGACGTCGACGAGGACGTCGTCCAGGAGCTCAACGGGCAGCTGACCACCGTGGTGCGCGCCGACGCCACCCAGGAACAGGTGCTGCGCCAGCTCGGCGTCGACGAGTTCGACAAGGTGGTGGTCGGCATCGGCTCCGACGTCCAGGCCAGCATCCTGGTCGCCTCCCGGCTGCTGAAGTTCGCCCACCCCGAGATCTGGGCGAAGGCCATCACCACACCCCACGCCGAGATCCTCGAGCAGCTCGGGGTCCACCACGTCATCAGCCCCGAGCACGACATGGGCGTGCGCTCCGCCCACCTGATCCAGGGCCGGGTCCTCGACTTCGTGACGATCGACGAGGGATTCGCCCTCATCCGCTGCCCGGCCCCGGAGGCCGTCCAGCAGCGGCCGCTGGACACCCTCAGCATCCGGCGCACCCACGGGGTCTCGATCGTCGCGGTCCGCCGCCTGGGCCAGGGGTGGGAGGCCACCGAGCCCGGCACGGTCCTCTACGAGAACGACCAGATCCTCGTGACGGGACCCACCCGTGCGGTCGAGGCCTTCAGCGACCTCGACTGAGCCGCGCCGGGGTGACACAAAGGGCGCCGGCGCCACGCCCGCGACGGCGGGCCCCGGCCCCGAGTGGTCTAATGGCGGTGTGACCCCTGCTACGTCCGGGCCCGGCGCCCCGTACCCCACGCGACTGTTCTGGGACCCCGCCCTGCTCGAGTACAACTTCGGGGACCACCACCCCATGCACCCGTCCCGGCTCGAGGCCACCTACCGGCTGGTCCAGGAGTTCGGCCTGGACCGCCGGGACAACGTCACGGTGGAGGCGCCCGAGGTGGCCCCGGACGAGGTGCTCAACCTCGTCCACCCGCAGCACTACGTGGCCTCGGTCCGGGCCGTCAGCGCCGACCCCACCGTGGAGGTCCCCGAGTGCGGTCTCGGCACCGAGGACACCCCCGGGTACCCGGGGGTGCACGAGGCGAGCGCCCGGCTCGTGGGCGGCACCTACCAGGGCGCCGTGGCCGTTCTCGCGGGGGACGCGGTGCACGCCGTGAACTTCGGGGGCGGGATGCACCACGCCCACGCGGAGAAGGCCAGCGGATTCTGCATCTACAACGACTGCGCCGTGGCGGTCCAGCACCTGCTGGACCAGGGTGTCCGGCGCGTGGCCTACGTGGACGTCGACGGCCACCACGGCGACGGCACCCAGTCGATCTTCTACGACGACCCCCGCGTGCTCACCGTCTCGCTGCACGAGACGGGCCTGACGCTGTTCCCGGGCACGGGCTTCGCCAACGAGACCGGCCGCGGGGAGGCCGAGGGGCACTCCGTGAACGTGGCGATGCCCACGGCCTCCGACGACTCCATGTGGCTGCGCGCGTTCGACGCCGTGGTCCCGCCCCTGCTGCGCCAGTTCCGGCCCGAGGTGATCGTGAGCCAGCACGGCTGCGACTCGCACTTCGCCGACGAGCTCACCCACCTGCGCGTCAGCGTCGACGCGCAGCGGCAGACCGCCGTGGCCCTGGCAGGGCTGGCCCACGAGCTGTGCGAGGGCCGGTGGATCGCCACGGGCGGGGGCGGGTACAACTGCTACGACGTGGTGCCCCGCTCCTGGACGCACCTGGTGGGAGTCGCCGCCGGCCACCCGATCGACGTGGGCACCGCGGTGCCGCAGCCGTGGCGCGACTACGTGCAAGAGCGCTACGGCGCCGACGCGCCGCGGGTCATGGGCGACGAGGTGGACCTGTGGTGGCGCTCCTGGGAGGTGGGCTTCGACCCCAACGACGAGACGGACCGCACGATCATGGCCACCCGCAAGGAGGTCTTCCCCCAGTGGGGGCTGGACCCGTGGTTCGACTGAGCCCGCCGCCCGCGGGCTCCGGCAGCGGCGGGGGCAGCCACGGGGGCGGCACGGACGTGCCGGTGCCGGGAGCCGCACGGCAACCCGTTTACAGTGATCGGATGGGCAACAACGACGTGTTCGCGGTGATCGCCGACAAGACCCGGCGGGGGATCCTCGCCGCGCTCAAGGACGGCGAACGACCCGTGGGCGACCTCGTGGCAGAGCTGGGGGTCTCCCAGCCGACCGTCTCGAAGCATCTGAAGATCCTGCGCGAGGCCGGTATGGTGTCCATGGAGGCACAGGGGCAACGACGTCTCTACGCCGTGCAGCCGGAGCCGCTGGCCGAGGTCACCGCTTGGGTCCACGAGGTCGTGGGCGGTGCGGCGCACCAGCCGGCCGCCCCGACGCGCGCCCCCGGGGACGCCGCGGACAGCGGCACTGCCGGGGCCGGCGTCGCCGGACCCGACGTGGTCGTGACCGCGGGGGCCGATGGGACCGGGACGGCTCCGGAGGCGACGCCCGGGACGGACGTGCTGGACGCCGCGGCGGTGGCCGTTCCGGAGCCGGCCGTCGTCCCCAGCCCTGAGCCGGCGGTCGAGACCGGCCCGGCGCCGGCGGTCGGCGGCACCCCCGCGCGCCCGGGCAGGGGCGCGGGGGCTCGTGCGGTGGACATCCTGTCCAGCCTCTCCGGCCTGCGCCGCCGCACCAGGAACCCGCGGCGGTGACCGGCCGGGCCCAATCGATCCGAACGAGGAGCACCATGCACGAGGACCTGTACCCGATCCGCCAGGCCGTACTCGCCCGCAACCCCGGAGAGGTGGAGTTCCACCAGGCCGTGGACGAGGTCTTCGACTCCCTGGGCCCCGTGGTCGCACGCCACCCCGAGCTGCTCGACGCCGCCGTGCTCGAGCGGATCTGCGAGCCGGAGCGGCAGATCATCTTCCGCGTGCCGTGGACCGACGACGAGGGCCGCGTGCACATCAACCGCGGCTTCCGCGTGGAGTTCAACTCCGCGCTCGGGCCCTACAAGGGCGGGCTGCGCTTCCACCCCTCCGTGTACCTGGGCATCGTGAAGTTCCTGGGCTTCGAGCAGATCTTCAAGAACGCCCTCACGGGCATGCCGATCGGCGGGGGCAAGGGCGGGTCGGACTTCGACCCGAGCGGGCGCTCCGACGGCGAGATCATGCGCTTCTGCCAGTCCTTCATGACCGAGCTCTACCGCCACATCGGCGAGTACACGGACGTCCCCGCCGGTGACATCGGGGTGGGCGGACGCGAGATCGGCTACCTGTTCGGCCAGTACAAGCGGATCACCAACCGCTACGAGTCCAGCGTGCTCACCGGCAAGGGCCTCAGCTGGGGCGGTTCCCTGGTGCGCACCGAGGCCACCGGCTTCGGCACCGTGATGTTCGCCGAGGAGATGCTGCAGACCCGCGGGCAGTCCTTCGACGGTCAGACCGTGCTGGTCTCCGGCTCGGGCAACGTGGCGACCTTCGCGATCCACCGGGCGCAGCAGCTCGGGGCCACCGTGGTCACCGCCTCGGACTCCAGCGGCTACGTGGTGGACCCGGACGGCATCGAGCTGGACCTGCTCCGCGAGGTCAAGGAGGTGGAGCGCGGCCGGATCTCCGAGTACGCCGAGCGCCGCGGCGGACGCGCCCGGTTCATCGCCAAGGGCTCCGTCTGGGACGTCCCCGGCACCGTGGCCCTGCCGTGCGCCACCCAGAACGAGCTGGACGGCTCCCACGCCAAGAAGCTGCTCGGCCACGGCGTGCTCGCCGTGGCGGAGGGCGCGAACATGCCCACCACGGGCGAGGCCACCCGCCTGTTCCAGGAGGCGGACGTGCTCTTCGGCCCGGGCAAGGCGGCCAACGCCGGGGGCGTGGCCACGTCCGCGCTCGAGATGCAGCAGAACGCCTCCCGCGACTCGTGGACCTTCGAGTACACGGAGGAGCGGCTCGGCCAGATCATGAAGTCGATCCACGACACCTGCGCCGAGACCGCCGAGGACTACGGCATGCCCGGCAACTACGTGGCCGGCGCGAACATCGCCGGGTTCATGAAGGTCGCCGGCGCCATGATGGCGCAGGGCCTCATCTGACCCGTGCCGGGTCCGGTCCGCCGGGCCCGGCACGGGTTCCCCGTCCGCACTTCCGACACGTCCGGACCCGCGTTCGTCCCACGGAGGGCCGCGGTGGTCCTACCCTGGAGACTATGGCAACGCATCGGCAGGTCCTGCAGTGGCTGGAGAACGAGCTGTTCGACGGCCACCTCGTGCTGGGCCAACAACTGCCCTCGGACCGCGACCTCGCGGCCATCCACCGCGTGTCCCGCAACACCATGCGGGAGGCGCTCAAGACCCTGGAGGCCCAGGGCATCGTGCGGCTGTTCGACGGGCCGCGCAAGTCGATCCTGCCCATGCTGGTGCGGGAGCCCGCCGCGTCCGCGGGGCCAGCGCTGCAGCTGCACATGGCCACCTCGGACTACCCCCTGCGGGACATCGTCCAGACCCGGGTGCTGCTCGAGACGTGGGCCCTGGAGCGCTCGGACCCGGAGCACCCGGCGATGGCCGAGCTGCGGGCGCTGCTCGAGCAGATGGCCCGGGACGACCTGTCGCTCAAGGAGTTCCACCACCTCGAGGTGAGCTTCCACATCGCCCTGTGCAAGACCGCCGGCAACTCGGTGGTCTCCGCCCTGATGTCCTCCCTGCGGGACTCGATCTACGAGTACACGATGGCCCTGGTGGGCCACGTGCCCCTGTGGAGCACCACCGCGGACCGGCTGCGCGCGGAGCACCACGCCATCTACTCCGCCGTGGCGGCCGGTGACCGCCGGCTGGCGTCCCGGCTGGTGGCGGAGCACATCGAGTACCAGTACCGCGAGGCCGGCGTGGACCCGGACCAGGAGCAGCGCACCCCCGGTCCGGCCCCGGACGCGCCCGCCGAGCTCAACCCGCCCGGCGCCGCGGCGCAGCCGGACACCGGCGCGCACGAGCTCGCGGACGCCTTCGAGGAGGAGCCCGGGGACGGGCCCGCACCGGTGTCCCGCAGCGCCTGAGCCGGCCGCGGCCGGACCGAGTACAGCAATCTCCCCACAAGACGGTAGGGTGTCAGTGAACGTTTGCCCGGCCGTCACCGTCCGCAGGCCGGCACCCCTGGTTCCCGCCTGTCGCGCGGAGTCCCCGGGGGCACACCACCGAGACATGAAGATGCGAGGGATCCTATGGGTTCAGTGATCAAGAAGCGCCGCAAGCGGATGTCCAAGAAGAAGCACCGCAAGCTGCTCCGCAAGACCCGTCACCAGCGCCGCAACAAGAAGTGACCCTGCGCTGAGCGCCACCGGGGGCCGCCGTCCGATCCAGGACGGCGGCCCCCGGTGCGTTCCCGGGCCCGTCCGCACCGCGCGGCGGGCCCGTAGCATGGGCTCCATGACTCCTCCTCCGCCGCCCGCCGTGACCCTCCTCACCCGCCCGGGGTGCCACCTCTGCGAGGCCGCCCGGGAGTCCGTGGACCGGGTCGCCTCCGCGCTGGGGCTGGAGTGGGAGGACGTCGACGTCGACACCGACCCCGAGCTGGCCCGCCGGCACGCCGAGGAGATCCCCGTGGTCCTCGTGGACGGCGTCCCGCGCGACTTCTGGCAGATCGACGAGCGCCGCCTCGCCCGGCTGCTGCGCGAGCGCCTGGCCGGCTGAACCGCCCCCCGTTTTGGGGCCGGTGCGCCCGGTCTGGGACCATGGGGGCATGCCCTCCTCGACCGTCCACCTGCTGCGCCACGGCCAGGTCCTCAACCCGGACCGCATCGTCTACGGGAGGCTGCCCAGCTACGGCCTCACCGAGCTCGGTGCGCGGATGGCGGAGGCCGCCGCCGCGGAGCTCGCCCGCCGCGTGAACACCGGCTCGCGCATCGTCCACCTCGTCTCCTCGCCGCTGCAGCGCGCCCGGGAGACGGCCGCGCCCGTGGCCCGGGAGCTGCACCTGCCGGTGCACCCGGACGAGCGGATCATCGAGGCGCACAACCACTTCGAGGGCCTGCACGTGGACCTCCCCGAGCTGCTGAGGCCCCGGCACTGGCCGCACCTGCGCAACCCGCTGCGGCCCTCCTGGGGCGAGCCCTACCGGCACCAGGTCGCGCGCATGGCGGAGGCGGTGCTGGACGCCGGGCGCGCCGCCGTGGAGCGCGGCGGGGACGGCGCCGAGGCCGTGCTCGTGTCCCACCAGCTGCCGATCTGGCTCACCCGGCTCTCCGCCGAGGGGCGCCCCCTGCCGCACGACCCGCGGCGGCGGCAGTGCAACCTCGCCTCCATCACCTCGCTGGTCTTCGACGACCTCGACTCCGGGCGCCCGCCCCGGGTCGTCTACAGCGAGCCCGCCGCCGACCTCTACCCAGGGGTCAACCAGCTTCCCGGTTCATAATGGCCGGGCGCCGCCGCCCTCCCCGTCCCGTCCAGAGCACCAGGTGATCCGTCCGTGACCTCCCGCCCCTCGCCCGCCCCCCGTCCGTCCCGCCGCCGCGTGCTCTCGCTCGCGGGCCTCGGCGTCCTCGGACTCGCCCTCGCCGGGTGCACGGAGGAGGACTCCCTCGCCCAGCAGGCGAACTCGGGGGACCAGAAGGGCTACATCGCCGGGGACGGCACGGTCTCCGAGTACCCGGCCGCCGAGCGCGGGGAGCCGGTGCAGTTCGCCGGCACGCTGTTCGACGGCACGCCCCTCGCCGCCGAGGACCTGCGCGGGCGGCCCGCGCTGCTGAACTTCTGGTACGCGGGCTGCGCCCCGTGCCGCGTGGAGGCCCCCGACCTCCGCGAGCTCGCCGAGCGGTTCGAGGGGCAGGCCGCCTTCTACGGTGTGAACCTGCGCGACGAGCGGGCCACCGCCGCGGCGTTCGAGCGCACCTTCGAGATCCCGTACCCCTCCGTCGCGGACAAGGACGGGGGCGTGCTCATGGCGCTGAGCGCGTACGTGCCGCCGCAGGCCGTGCCGACCACGCTCGTGCTCGACGCCCAGGGGCGGGTGGCCGCCCGCATCCTCGGCATCGCGGACCGCTCCGTGCTCGAGACCCTCCTCGAGGACACGGTGGCCGAAGCGGCATGACGGCTGGCAACCCCTTCGCCGAGATCGTCCTCGACGGCTCCCTCCTCGTCGCGCTGCCCGTGGCGCTGCTCGCCGGCCTCGTCTCCTTCGCCTCCCCGTGCGTGCTGCCCCTCGTGCCCGGCTACCTCGGCTACGTCACCGGCCTGACCGGCGCGGACCTGCAGGAGCAGCGGCGCGGCCGCGTGCTCGCGGGGATCACGCTGTTCGTCCTCGGCTTCTCCGCCGTGTTCCTGCTGATGTCCGTGCTGCTGGCCCAGCTGGGCGCCTACGCCTGGTTCCTGGGCCAGAACTGGATCACCGTGGTCCTCGGCGGGCTCGTGGTGCTCATGGGCGTCGTGTTCCTCGGCGGGGTGTCCTTCTTCCAGCGGGACCGCAAGATCGAGCACCGCCCACCGCCCGGGCTCTGGGGCGCCCCGCTGCTCGGCGTGACCTTCGGCCTCGGCTGGGCCCCCTGCATCGGCCCCACCTTCGCGGCCGTGCAGGCGCTCGTCTACGTGGACGGCGCCTCGACCGGCAAGGCGGCCGTCCTCACGGTCGCCTACTGCCTGGGCCTGGGCGTGCCGTTCCTGCTGCTCGCCCTCGCCCTGCGCCGGGGCATGGGCGCCATGGGCTTCTTCCGCCGGCACCGCCTCGGCATCCAGCGCGCCGGCGGCGGCCTGCTCGTGCTCGTCGGCCTGCTCATGATGACGGGCGCGTGGACCGCGTTCGTCTCCTGGGTGCAGGCCGAGCTCGTCACCGACTGGGTGATGCCGATCTGAGCACCTCCGACCCGCGAGCCCGCACCGACAGCAGAAAGGCCGCCATGAGCACCGCAGCGCCCCCGTCGTCGTCGGGCCCCGCGTCCCCGGACCCGTCCGGACAGCGCACCCCGGACGTCGAGCTCCCCGCCCTGGGGCCCCTCGGCATGGCCCGGTGGGCCTGGACGCAGCTGACCAAGATGAACACCGCCCTGTTCCTGCTGCTGCTCCTGGCGGTCGCCGCGGTGCCGGGATCGATCTTCCCGCAGCGGATCCAGGACCCGGCGGCGGTCCAGGACTACATCGACAACAACCCCGTCCTGGGGGAGTGGCTGGACCGGGTGCAGCTGTTCGACGTCTTCTCGTCGGCGTGGTTCTCCGCGATCTACATCCTGCTGTTCGTCTCCCTCGTGGGGTGCGTCCTGCCGCGCGCGGCCAAGCACTGGCGGGCGTGGCGGGCCGAGCCCCCGCGCACCCCGCGCCGGCTCGAGCGGCTGCCGGAGCACCGCTCCCTGGCCCTGGGCGGCCGTGACGGGGCCGGGGCGCCGGCCCCGGACGACGTCGTGGCCGACGCCGCCCGGCTGCTGAAGAAGCGCGGCTACCGGGTGGCGGTCCGGGACGCCGGCACGGCCGCCCCGTCGGTGGCCGCCGAGCGCGGCATGTGGAAGGAGGTCGGCAACATCGTCTTCCACCTGGCCCTGCTGGGCGTGCTGGTGTCCGTGGCCGTCGGCTCCCTCTTCGGCTACAAGGGCCAGCGGGTGGTCGTGGAGGGCGAGTCCTTCGTCAACACCCTCATCGGCTACGACTCCTTCACCCCCGGCCCCAACTACGACGCCGACTGGCTCGACCCCTTCTCGGTGCGGCTGGACAGCTTCGAGGCCGTGTTCAACCGGGACACCACGAACCCGCGCAGCTACGGGGCGCCGCTCGACTTCACCGCGGAGGTCACCGTGCAGGACGAGCCCGGCGCCGAGCCGCGGCAGGAGGTCCTGAAGGTGAACCAGCCGCTCAACGTGAACGGCGTGAAGAGCTACCTCGTGGGCAACGGCTACGCCCCGGTGGTGCGGGTGACCGACGGCAACGGGGACGTCGCCTTCGAGGGGCCGGTCGTGACCATCCCCTCCGACGGCGTCTACACGTCCTCGCTCGTGCTCAAGGTCCCGGACGCCCGTCCCGACCAGCTCGGCCTCGTGGGGCTGCTGCTGCCCACCGCCGTGGGCGGCGAGGGCGAGATGCCCCGCTCCGTGGACCCCGGCCTCGCCAATCCCCGGCTGATCCTCTCCGCGTACCACGGGGACCTCGGCCTGGACAGCGGCGAACCGCAGAACGTGTACGTGCTCGACGTCGAGCCGCTCACCGAGCTCAACGCCATGACCAACGAGAACGGCGCCATCACGCTCGACGCCGCGAACCCCGTGCACGAGCTGCCCGACGGCAAGGGCACCGTGGAGTTCCTGGACGTCAAGCGCTACGTGGGTCTGGACGTCCACTACGACCCCGGCAAGACGGGCGCCTTCGTCTCCTTCGTCGCGGCCTTCGCCGGCCTGCTCATGTCCCTGTTCATCGCCCGCCGCCGCGTCTGGGTGCGCGCGGCGGAGGGCGTCGACGCGGACGGACGGCCCTGCACGGTGCTGGAGTACGGGCTGCTGGCCCGCGGCGAGGACCCCCGGCTCGCCGCGGAGGCCGAGCGGCTGGACCGGCTCTGGACCGAGCAGTGGCAGGACGCCGGCGTGCGGGACAACGACACCACGACCACGACCACGTCCGGGACGGCGACCACGCCGGCACCAGCGACAGCAACAGCGACCGCGGCGACGGCCGGGAGCACCGGGCACGCCGCCGGCCGGCCGGACGGCCGGACGGACTCCGTGCCGGACGCCCGGCCGGACCACGAGTGAGAGGATGGGCGGCATGACCGTCAACGAGACACTGGGCGCCTGGAGCGAGCTCTTCATGCTCCTGGCGGCCATGACCTACCTGGTCGCCTTCGTGGCCTTCGCGTGGGACGTGGCGTCCCACTCCAAGACCCTGCGCGGGGCCGAGGGCAGCGGCGAGCGCGAGCTCGTGGGCGCCGCCGCGGGAGCCTCCGCGGCGACCTCGGGGGACGCCGCCGAGCCCGCGGACTCCCGGGCCGGCCACGGCGCGGGCCACCGCGGGCGCGGCTACCGCACGAGCGCGCGCTCCGCCCTGTCCGGCCACGTGGCGGACGAGGAGATGCGCTACACCGGCGAGCGCCGGCCCGCCGCCCGCGTGGCCGTGGCCGTCATGGTCCTGGGCTTCGCCGTGCACGCCGCCGCCGTGCTCAGCCGGGCCTTCGCGGCCGGGCGGGTGCCGTGGGGCAACATGTACGAGTTCTGCACCACGGGCGCCCTGGTCGTCGCGGGCGTGTTCCTGCTGGCCCTGCTGGCCCGGGACCTGCGCTTCGTGGGCTCCCTGGTGTCCGGGCTCGTGGTGATCATGCTCTGCGCGGCCACCATCGGCTTCCCCACCCCGGTGGGACCGCTGCAGCCCGCCCTGCAGTCCTGGTGGCTGGTGATCCACGTGTCCATCGCCGTGGCCGCCTCCGGGATCTTCACCATCACGTTCGCCATGGCCGTCCTGCAGCTGCTGCAGGCCCGGCGGGAGCAGATCATCCTGTCCGGCGAGCGGCCCGGCGCGGAGTTCCTGGCGATGGTCCCGTCCTCCCAGGCGCTCGAGAACCTGTCCTTCCGGCTCAACGCGGTCGGGTTCGCGTTCTGGACCTTCACCCTCGCCGCCGGCGCCATCTGGGCGGAGCAGGCCTGGGGCCGCTACTGGGGCTGGGACACCAAGGAGGTCTGGACCTTCGTGATCTGGGTGGTCTACGCCGCCTACATGCACGCCCGAGCCACCCGGGGCTGGACCGGCAACCGGTCGGCCTGGCTGTCGATCGTCGGCTACCTCTGCGTGATCTTCAACTTCACCGTGGTCAACACCGTCTTCCCCGGCCTGCACTCCTACTCCGGGGTCTGACCCGGCCGCCCCGCCGGGCGACGACACCGGAACGGCCCGCACCGGCAGGTGCGGGCCGTTCGTCGTGGTCGGGGCGGTCGTGGCCGGGGCGTCCGGCCCGGTCGGGTCCGCGGCGGGGCGGCTCCGGCGCGTGGTCCCGCTCTGAGCGGTCCTGCCGTGGGGCCCTGCCGGGTGGTCCCGCCGTGCGGTCCTGCCGGGCAGTCCTGCCGGGCGGATCAGCCGCGCGGGGGCCGGCTGCCGGGGGAGCCGTCCGTCGGTCCGTCGCTGCGGCCGGCGGACGAGCCGCCGGAGGGCCCGTCGTCGGGGCGCTCGCCGGGAGCCCCGTCCGGCCCGGTGCCGCCGGACGCTCCCGGTCCGCCGTTGCGTCGCAGCTCCTCCTCCCACTGCCGGAGCTTCTCGGCCTTCTCCTGCTGCCGGCGGCGCTCCTCGAGGTTGCGCAGGAACTGGGGGTCGTCGTCGGGCCCCCTGCCGCGCGCGGGACGCGAGGACTCCGCGGTGCCCTTGGGCCGCCCGAGGAACAGCCACAGGAGGGCGCCGAGGAGGGGGAGGAGGAGGATCACCGCGATCCAGCCTCCCTTGCGGAGACCGCGCATGTCGGTGCTGTCGGTCCGGGCGCACTCGATGAGGGAGTAGACGATCACGCCCACCGCCAAAGCGGCCGCGCCGATGATGAGGATGGCTCTGCCCATGCCGACAATCGTAGGGGAGTTGCCTGGACGCCAGCTCAGCGCTCCGGAGGCCCTGTCCGCCGCTCCGCCGGCCCGGGGAACCTGTCAGGAGCTCCGGCTAGACTGGGCGCGTGAATTTCCTGAAGTACTCCCTGCTCCGGTTCGCGCTGCTCGTGCTGGCCTTCCTGCTCAGCATGTGGCTGGGCGTGGGGCTGGTCCTGTCCGGGGTCGCCGCGGTGGTCATCTCCTTCGCGGTCTCCTACCTGTTCTTCCCGCGCCTGCACAGCGCCGCGGGGGAGGAGTTCCACCGGTGGTTCGCGCGGGCGCCGAAGCCCCGCAACCGGGTGGCGCTCGAGGACCAGGAGGTCGAGGACGCCTACGTGGACCGGCGGCTGCGCGAGGACGGCCGCGAGGTCTGAGCCGCCCGCCGTCACCTCCTCACCGGGTGCTCACCACCACTGCCGCAGCAGCACCGCCAGCAGGAAGAGCACGGCCCAGCCCACGTTGAGCACCCCGCACTGCCGGAGCACGGGGATGAGCTGGCGCCGGTCCTGCACCCGCAGCACCGTGGCCACGGGCGCCCACGCCAGGGGCAGGAGCAGCAGCACGAGCAGCATCCACGGGTTGTCGGGCACCAGGAACAGCACGAGCGCGAACGCCACGGCGATCTCCGCGGTGAACACCACCCGCGCCAGCGGGTCGCCCAGCCGCACGGCCAGGGTCCGCTTGCCGACCTCCCGGTCCCCGGGCAGGTCCCGGATGTTGTTGGCCATCAGCAGGGCGGTGGCGATCAGACCGGTGGACAGGGCCGCGACGAAGGCCTCGAGGTTGAGGGTGCCCGCCTGGGTGAGCGTGGTGCCGAGCACGGCCACGAGCCCGAAGTACACGAACACGAACACGTCCCCGAGCCCGCGGTACCCGTACGGGCTGCGCCCGCCGGTGTACCCCCACGCGGCGAGCACGGCCGAGAGGCCCACGGGGATGAACCACCACTGACGGCTCAGCACCACCAGGGCCGCGCCGGCGAGCGCGGCGAGGCCGAAGCACAGCAGCGCCGCCGCCCGCACCTGCCCCGGCGCGGCGGCCCCGGAACCCGTGAGGCGCAGGGGGCCCACGCGGTCGTCGTCGGTGCCCCGGATGCCGTCGGAGTAGTCGTTGGCGTAGTTCACGCCGATCTGCAGGAGGAGGGCGACCAGCAGCGCGAGCAGCGCGCGGACGGGGTCGAACGAGTGCAGGGCCTGGGCCGCGGCGGAGCCGGCCACCACGGGGGCGAGGGCCATCGGCAGCGTCCGGAGCCGGGCCCCCTCGATCCACTGTGCTGGCGTGGCCACGGGCTACCTCCGTCGGGAACGACCCGCGCGGGTGCGGGGTGCGGGATGCGGGCCGCGGTGGGGGTCCGTGGCCGCGAACCATTGTGTCACGGCCCGGCCCCGGACCCGGCTCGGGCGGGGGCTCAGCCCAGCAGACGGCCCACGGCGGCGCGGTCCGGCTTCCCGGTGGGCAGCAGGGGCAGCTCGTCCGGCCAGGCCCAGCGCCGGGGCACCGCGGCGGCGCCGTGCCGGGCGCGCACCGACTCCTCGAGCTCGGCGCGCAGCCGCCGGCGGTCCGCGCCGGGGACCGCGACGACCGCCGCCCCGACCGCCTGCCCCCACTCGGGGTCGGGCACGCCGAGCACCAGGGCCTGGCGCACCCCCGGGTGCTCCGTGAGCGCGGCGCTCACGAGCCCCGCGGCGACCTTGACCCCGCCGGTGTTCACCACGTCGTCGACCCGCCCGTGCACCGTGAGCACGCCGTCGGCGGAGATCTCGCCGAGATCGTCCGTGCGGTACCAGCGGGTCCCGGCGGCCTCCCGGAAGTGCCGTGCGGTCTGCTCCGGGTCCCCGGCGTAGCCGGCGGCGACGACGTCCCCGCCGAGCCAGATGCGGCCCGGCCCGGACCCGCCGGTGACCCCGGTTCGCGGGACGTCGTCCTCGGCCCCCTCCGTCCCCACGTGCACGGAGACGCCGTCCAGGGGCACGCCGTCGTAGACGCAGCCCCCGCACGTCTCCGACATCCCGTAGGTGACGACCACCCGGACGTCGGCGGCCCGGGCGGCCGCCAGCAGCCGCGGGGGAGCGGCCGAGCCGCCGAGCAGGACCGCGGAGAAGCTCTTCAGCGCGGAGACCGCGTCCCCGTTGCGCACCCCGGAGGCCGGTTCCAGGATCCGCTGCAGCTGGGTGGGCACGAGCGAGGTGAAGCGCACGGGGTCCTCCAGCTCCTCGGCCGCCGCCGCGAAGGCCTCGGGGGTGAAGCGGGCCGCGGGGTCGAGGACCACGGGGTCCGTCCCGGCGTAGAGGGAGCGCACGAGCACCTGGAGCCCGGCCACGTAGTGGACGGGCAGCGCGAGCAGCCACTGGCCCACCCCGCCGGTGCGCACCGCGGTGGCCATCGAGGACGCCGCGAGCGCGTCCCGGGTGAGGACCGTGCGCTTGGCCCGGCCCGTGGAGCCGGAGGTCCGCACGACGACGGCGGGGCCCTCCCGGCCCAGCGCGCGGGTCAGAGGGGACAGCAGCCGCAGGGGGTCGCCGGGCACGGGCCCGTCGAGGACCACGGCGTCGCCGGGGACGATCAGTTCGGCCATCGCGGGTCTCCTCCTCGCGCCGCCGGTCGGCTCCCGACCCGGGGACGGGTCGTGCACCGGCGGCAGCCGGATCAGAAGTAGTAGGGGAAGCCGGACCAGTCCGGGTCGCGCTTGCCCAGGAACGCGTCCCGGCCCTCGACGGCCTCGTCGGTCATGTACGCCATGCGGGTCGCCTCGCCGGCGAAGACCTGCTGGCCCACCATCCCGTCGTCGGGCAGGTTGAAGGCGAACTTCAGCATCCGGATCGCCTGCGGGGACTGGGCCGCCACGTCCCGGGCGGCGGCGATCGCCGCGTCCTCCAGCTCCGCGTGCGGGACGACCTCGTTGACCGCGCCCATCTCGAGCATCCGCTGCGCGTCGTACTCCCGGGCGAGGAAGAAGATCTCGCGGGCCGCCTTCTGCCCCACCTGCCGGGCGAGCAGCGCGGAGCCGTAGCCGGCGTCGAAAGAGCCGACGGTGGCGTCCGTCTGCTTGAACCGCCCGTGCTCCCGGGACGCGATCGTGAGGTCGCAGACCACGTGCAGGGAGTGCCCGCCGCCCGCGGCCCACCCGGGGACGGCGGCGATGACCACCTTGGGCATGGTGCGGATCAGGCGCTGCACCTCGAGGATGTGCAGCCGCCCGGCGCGGGCCGGGTCGATGCTCTCGGCGGTCTCGCCCCCGGCGTAGCGGTAGCCGTCGCGGCCGCGGATGCGCTGGTCCCCGCCGGAGCAGAACGCCCAGCCGCCGTCCTTGGCGGAGGGCCCGTTGCCGGTGAGGACCACGGCGCCCACGTCCGAGCTCATCCGCGCGTGGTCGAGCGCGCGGTAGAGCTCGTCGACGGTGCCCGGCCGGAAGGCGTTGCGCACCTCCGGGCGGTCGAAGGCGATCCGCACCCACGGCAGGTCCCGGAGCACCGCGCCGTCCGCGTCCCGCTCCACACCGCGGTGGTAGGTGAGGTCCTGCAGGTCCTGGAAGCCCTCGACCGTCCGCCACTGCACGGGGTCGAAGAGCTCCGAGACCTGCTCGGGGAGGTGGTTGCTGGCGGGGGTCGGGGTCGCGTCGGTCACGGGTCCGAGTCTACGGGGACTTCTCCGCCGGCCTCGAGACCGCCCCCCGGACCGTCAGCGACGGTGCGGTGGAGGGCGGGAGGAGAACGCCCCACGACAGCCACCGGCCGTCAGGCCGGGATCGCGCCAGCGGCGCCCGCCAGCAGCGCCCGCACCTCCGCGGCGGACCCGCACGCCAGGGCCCGCCGCGCGAGGTCCTGCGCACCGGCCAGCGTCACGTCCCGCAGGCGCGCCTTGACGAGGGCCACCCGGGTGGGCACCACGCTGAGCTCCTCGACGCCCAGCCCGGCGAGCACCACCGCCGCGGCCGGGTCACCGGCGAGGTCGCCGCACACCGCGACGTGCGTGCCCTCGGGCACCTCGGCGCACACCCGGGACACCAAGTCGAGCACGGCGGGCTGCCGGGCGTCCGCCAGCGCCGAGACCGCGGTGTTGCCCCGCTCGGCGGCCATCGTGTACTGCGCGAGGTCGTTGGTGCCGATGCTCACGAAGTCGAGCCCCTGCGCCACGCGGCGGACGGCCAGGGCCGCGGCCGGGACCTCGATCATGACACCGACCCTCATGCCCGCCGGGCGGCCGCCGATCGCCGAGGAGGCCTCGTCGAGCCGCTCCAGCGCCCACGCCACCTCCTCGGCGGTGCTGACCATGGGGAACATGACGTGCACCGGGTGGTCCCGGGCCACCAGACAGATCGCGGTCAGCTGGTCGCGGAGCACCTCCGGTGCCCGCCGCATGAGCCGGAGCCCGCGCTCGCCGAGGAACGGGTTCGCCTCGTCGGGCGCCGGCAGGAAGGACAGCGGCTTGTCGCCGCCGACGTCCCAGGTGCGGACGGTCACCGGCCGCCCGGCGAAAGCCTCGGCGATCCCGGCGAACGCGGCCGCCTGCGCCTCGACCGACGGGGCGTCGTCCAGGTGGCCGAACAGGACCTCGGTGCGCAGCAGCCCGCACCCCTGCGCGCCGAACGCGACGGCCCGGCCGGCGTCGGCGGGCGTCGTGACGTTGGCGAGCACCGGCACCGGGTGGCCGTCCGCCGTCGCGCCCGGTTCGCGGGCGGTGGCCAGGACGCGCTCGGCCTCGACGGCCCGGGCGGCCGACAGCTCGCGGAGGGAGCGCCGGGTGCTCTCGTCGGGGTCGACGACGAACCGCCGGGCCCGCGCGTCGAAGCCGACGACGGTGCCGGGTGCCACAGCGGCCGCGGCCGGCCCGGCGTCGTGGTACACCGGGATGCCGCGCGAGCGGGCGACGAGGACGCCGTGGCCGGTGTCCCCGCCCGCCAGCGTGACCACGCCCGCGACCCGGTGCGGGTCCAGCGTCGCCGCTGTTGCGGCGTCGAGCTCCCGCACGACGAGGACCGCGGGCGGACCCTCGGCCGGGACGGCGTCCTCGGGCGCGCCGGCTCCGGCCAGTGCGGCGAGCACCCGCTGCCGCACGCTGCGGACGTCCTCGGCGCGCGCCCGCAGGTAGGGGTCGTCCATCGCCTCGAGCTCTCCGCCCAGCGCGGAGAGCCGGTCCTCCCACGCCGTGGGCGCGGGCGCGCCGGCGGCGATGCCGGCGGAGACCGCCTCGATCAGGCCGGGGTCGACGAGCAGGGCCTCGTGGGCCTCGAGGACGGCGCCCACCGGGCCGGGGCCCCCGGTGGCGGAACGGCGCAGTGCGGCCAGCTCGGCGAGTGCGCGGGCGACGGCCGCGTCCGAGCGCCGCTGCTCCTCGGCAGGCCCGCCCGGCCGGTAGCCGGAGAGGTCGATCGCGCCGCCCCGCACCACCGCCGGGCCGAGGGCGACGTCGCCGCCCGGTCCGGTGGCGGGCGGCACGGGCACGACCGTCGGACCGGCCGACCCGGGGGCCGCCGGGGGCGCCTGGTCGGCGGGCCGGTCGCCCCAGGAGTCCGCGGCCAGCGCCCGCACCGCCTCGGTCAACGACTCGGCGCCGGGTCCGGACGCCTCGAAGCGCAGCCGGTCGCCCTGCCGGACGGCGAGCGTCACGAGCCCGGAGAGGCTGCGGGCGTCGACCGGACCGCGGCCCGTGCGCAGGTTCGTGACCACGGCGGCCGCGTCGGCGGCCCGCACGAGCCCGACCAGCCGGGCGGCCGGGCGCGCGTGCAGGCCGTGCGGGGTGTCCACGGGCAGCTCGGCGACGACCTCGGGTGCCGCGGGCGGCGCCGTCGTGCCCGCCGCCGACGGGTCCGCCGCCTCCCCCAGGTGATCCAGCTTGGCGGCCAGTCCGCGGCCGGCCTCCTCGAGCACCGCGTCCAGCGGCGCGCCGGTCGCGGCCGTCACCACGGCGGCGACCAGCCCCTCGACGAGCGGAGCGGGCGACAGGCGCACCCGCTCGGCGACGTCGGGCGGCACGAGCTCCCGCGCCATCTCCGCGCTGAGCACGGCGCTGCCGAGGTCGAGGAGCACCAGCACGCCGTCCGGTGAGTCGACGGCGGTGATGGCGTCGGCGACCGCGACGGCGTCCGTGCCGAACCCGGCGCCGGCACCCGCCGCCACGGCGATCGGCGGGCGCTCCGCGACCATCTCGCAGGCCAGCTCGACGGCCGCCTCGGCCAGCGCGCGGCTGTGCGAGACGACGACGATGCCGATCACGGCAGGCTGTCGGCGGCGGACCGCAGCAGCAGCGCCGTGCTGGTGGCGCCCGGGTCCTGGTGCCCGGCGCTGCGCTGGCCCAGGTAGCTGGCCCGGCCCTTGCGGGCCACGAGCGGGATCGTCGCGGCGCAGCCCGCCTCGGCCGCGTCGGCCGCGGCGGACAGCGCGTCGGCGATGCCGGCGCCCCCGGCCACCGCCGCGTCGTACGCGTCGAGTGCCGGGACCAGGGCGTCCACCATCGTCTTGTCGCCCTGCTGGGCCTTGCCCCGGGCGACCACGCCCTCCAGCCCGGCCCGCAGCGCCCCGCCCAGCGCGGCGGCGTCGACGGCCCGCCCATCGGCCAGCCCGCCGCCGACCCGCAGGAAGAACGTGCCGTACAGCGGGCCGCTGGCCCCGCCGACGGTGCTGACCAGGGTCATGCCGGCCTTCTTCAGCATCGCGCCGGCGTCCCCGGCACCGCCCGCGTCCAGCGCGCCGACGACCGCCCGCATGCCACGGTCCATGTTGCTCCCGTGGTCGGCGTCGCCGATGGCGGAGTCGAGCTCCGTGAGCTCGGCGGCGTGGTCGTGGACGACCTCCGCGAACCTCCGCAGCCAGCGGTCGAGACCCTCGGCGGTGACCTCCGGCATCACGTGCCCCAGCGCAGGCCGGGGGTGTTGACCGGCGCGTCCCACAGGCGGACGACCTCGTCGTCCGCGCGCAGCAGGGTCACGGAGCAGCCGGCCATGTCCAGCGAGGTGATGTAGTTGCCGACCAGGCTGCGGGCGACCGGGATGCCGGCCTTCTGCAGCAGCTGCTGCACCTCGGAGTACATGATGTACAGCTCGATCAGCGGCGTGCCGCCCATGCCGTTGAGGAACGCGATCACCGGGGCGCCGTCGGCCGCGGGCAGGTCGGCCAGGACCGGCTCGACGAGCATGGCCGCGACCTCCCGCGCGGGAGCGATCGGCCGCCGTTCGCGTCCGGGCTCGCCGTGGATGCCGATGCCGACCTCGATCTCGTTCTCGCCGAGCTCGAACGTCGGCCTGCCCGCGGCCGGGACCGTGCACGAGGTGAGCGCCATGCCCATGCTGCGCCCCTGCTCGTCGACCCGCCGCGCGATGTCGGCGACCTCGGCGAGCGGACGGCCCTCCTCGGCGGCCGCACCGGCGATCTTCTCCAGCAGCACGGTGACCCCCACGCCGCGACGTCCGGCGGTGTACAGGCTGTCCTGCACGGCGACGTCGTCGTCGGTGACGACCGAGACCACCTCGACACCGTTCTCGGCGGCGAGCTCGGCGGCCATCTCGAAGTTCATGACGTCGCCGGTGTAGTTCTTCACGATGTGCAGGACGCCGGCGCCGCCGTCGACGCCGAGGGTCGCGGCGAGCATCTGGTCCGGCACCGGGGAGGTGAACACCTCGCCGGCGCAGGCCGCGTCCAGCATCCCCGGGCCCACGAACCCGCCGTGCATCGGCTCGTGTCCGGAGCCGCCGCCGGACACCAGGCCCACCTTGCCGCGCCGGGGCGCGTCGGCGCGGAAGACGACGCGGTTGGAGTGGTCGACGCGCAGGCGGTCCCCGTGCGCCGCCTGCATGCCGAGCAGGGCCTCCCGGACGACGTCGGCCGGGTCGTTGATGAGCTTCTTCATGTGCCCCATCCGACCACTCCGCCGGTGGTCGTGACAACAGTTCCGGACGACTGTGGGGCATTGAGTCCTCGGCGCGCGACGAGAGCGCCGTCCTCTCCGGCGGCCGAGACCCTAAGCTCGGAGGATGGCTGAGATCCGGACGAGCACCCTGCACACCACCGCTGTCGGGGACGACGGCGACCGCGTCGTCTTCCTGCACGGTCTGTTCGGCCGGGGCAAGAACTTCACCCGGATCGCCAAGGACCTCCAGCCGGACTTCCGGAGCCTGCTCGTGGACCTGCCCAACCACGGCGGGTCCGCGTGGACGGACCGGGTGGACTACGAGCAGATGGCGGACTCCGTGGCCGAGACCCTGCGCGACGACTTCGCCGCGGCGGGGCCGGTCGCCGTCGTCGGGCACTCCCTCGGCGGCAAGGTGGCGATGGTGCTGGCGCTGCGGCACCCGGAGCTCGTCTCCCGGCTCGTCGTGGTGGACATCGCCCCCGCCCGGGCCGGGGGCGGCGAGGGCGAGTTCGCCCACCTGCTGGACAGCCTCGCGGCCGTGGACCTCACGGCCGTCGAGCGCCGCTCGGACGCGGACGAGGCCCTCCGGGGGCCCATCCCGTGGGACACCACCCGGAGCTTCCTGCTGCAGAACCTGCGCAGGGGCCCGGAGGGCCTCTCCTGGGAGCCGAACCTCGAGCTGCTGCGGTCGAGCCTGGACACCATCGGCGGCTTCCCGGACACCGGGGACGCCGTGTACGAGGGGCCGGTGCTCTGGGTCGCCGGCGGGCGCTCGGACTACGTGCGCGACGAGCACGCGCCGGTCATGCGCCGGCTGTTCCCCCGGGCGCACCGGGTGACGATCCGCGAGGCCGGCCACTGGGTCCACTCGCAGGAGCCGGAGAAGTTCGCCGCGGTGCTGCGCGGGTTCCTGGCCCGCACCGGGCCCTGACCGCTCTCCCCGCCCGGGGCGCGGCCGCCCCGGACGGTGCGCGCCGGGTGCGGCGGCCGCCGTCCGCCGCGGCCGGCCCCCGCGGCGGTGGGAGACTGGGGCGATGAGCCCCGTCCCCTTCGACCTCGCCCGGATCGGCGCCGGCCTGCCGGTCGCCGGGGTGCTCGGCGAGCTCCGCGCGGCCCTCGCCGGCGGCGTCGCCGTGGTGCAGGCCCCGCCCGGCACCGGCAAGACCACCCTGGTGCCCCCGCTGGTCGCCGACCTGCTGCACGAGCGCGCCACGGGTCCCGGGCCCGGCCGGGTGGTCGTCACCCAGCCCCGCCGGGTCGCCGCCCGCGCGGCGGCCCGGCGGCTGGCGCACCTGGCCGGGACCCGGGTGGGCGCGCTCGTGGGCCACACGGTGCGCGGCGACCGGCGCACCGGGGCCGGCACCCTCGTCGAGTTCGTCACGCCCGGCGTGCTCCTGCGCCGGCTGCTGCAGGACCCCGGGCTGCCCGGGGTGGGCGCCGTGGTCCTCGACGAGGTCCACGAGCGCGGTCTCGAGTCCGACCTGCTCGTCGGCATGCTGGCCGAGGTCCGGCAGCTGCGCGAGGACCTGGTGCTCGTCGCGATGTCCGCGACCCTCGACGCCCCGCGCTTCGCCGGGCTGCTGGGCGAGGGCGTCCCGGCCCCCGTGGTCGACTGCCCGGCCGCCCTCCACCCGCTCACGGTCCGGTGGGCCCCGGCCCCCGGCCGGCGCACCGACGAGCGCGGGGTCACCCGCCCGTTCCTCGACCACGTCGCCCGGACCGCGGCCGACGCCCACGCGCAGGCCCTGGCCCGGGACGGCGCCGCGGACGCGCTCGTGTTCGTCCCCGGGGCGTGGGAGGTCGCCCAGGTCGCCCGGCGGCTGCGGGAGACCTGCCGCGGGACCGAGGTGCTGGAGCTGCACGGCCGGGTCGGGGCCGCCGAGCAGGACCGGGCGATCTCGGGACGCCGGCCCGGGGACCCGCCCCGCGTGGTCGTCTCCACGTCCCTGGCCGAGTCCTCCCTGACGGTGCCGGGCGTGCGCCTCGTGGTCGACTCCGGGCTCTCCCGCGAGCCCCGGCGGGACGCCGGCCGCGGCATGACGGGCCTGGTCACGGTGGCGGCCTCCCGGGCCTCGGCCGAGCAGCGGGCGGGCCGTGCCGCCCGGCTCGGGCCCGGGGAGGTCGTGCGCTGCTACGACGAGCGGACCTGGGCCGCGATGCCCCGCCACCTCACCCCCGAGCTCGCGGCCGCCGACCTCACGGGCGCCGCGCTGCTGCTCGCCTGCTGGGGCGCCCCCGGCGGACGGGGCCTGCCCCTGCCGGACCCCCTGCCCGCGCCGGCCCTGGCCGACGCCGTCGCCGTGCTGCACGGGCTCGGCGCGCTCGACGAGGACGGCCGGGCCACCGCCACCGGTCGGCTGCTCGCGGCGGTGCCCGTGGACCCGCGCCTGGCCCGCGGCCTGCTGGACGGCGCCCACGCGGTGGGCGCCCGGCCGGCGGCCGAGGTCGTCGCGATGGTCTCGGACGACCACCGTCCGCCCGGCGGGGACCTGACCCGCCTGCTCGCCGAGCTGCGCGCCGGGCGGGCCCCGGAGGCCCGCCGCTGGGCCGACGAGGCCCGCCGGCTGGAGCGGATCGCCACGGACCCCGCGTTCTCCGCAGCGCCCGCGCCGCCGGCGGCCGGGGACGTCCCGGCCGATTCCGTGACCGGTGCCGTCGTGGCGCTGGCCCTGCCGGAGCGGGTCGCCCGGAAGGTGGGGGACACCTACCTGCTCGCCTCCGGGACCCGTGCGGGACTGGCCCCGGGGAGCGGCCTGGCGGGCCACGAGTGGCTCGCCGTCGCGGACGTCACCCGGGCGTCCGGCCAGGCCGCCGCCGGGACCGGGGCGGTCGTGCGCGCCGCGGCGGCGCTCGACCGGCCCCTCGCCGAGCGCTGCGCCGAGCACCTGCTCACCGACGAGGTCCGCACCCGCTTCGAGGACGGGCGGGCGAGCGCCCGCCGGGTCCGGGCGCTCGGGGCGATCGAGCTGTCCTCGACCCCGGTGCGGCCCACCCCGGCGGCGGCCCGCGAGGCGGTGCGCGCCGCCCTGGCCGAGCAGGGCCTCGGCCTGCTCGGCTGGTCGGACGGCGCCGACCGGCTGAGGCGCCGGCTCGCGCTGCTCCACCACCGGCTCGGGGACCCGTGGCCCGACGTGTCCGACGCCGCCCTGCTCGACCGGCTCGACGAGTGGCTCGCCCCCGAGCTCGACGCCCTCGCCGCCGGCCGCCGGGTCGACCTCGCCCCGCCCCTGCGGCGGCTGCTCCCGTGGCCGGAGGCCACCCGCCTCGACGAGCTCGCGCCCGAGCGGCTGACCGTGGCCAGCGGCTCCCGGGCCCGGATCGACTACCCGGCCGCCGACGACCCCGCCGGCCGGCCCGTGGTCAGCATCAAGCTCCAGGAGTGCTTCGGGTGGGCGGCGTCCCCGGCCGTGGCCGGCGGCCGGGTCCCGGTCCTCTTCCACCTGCTCTCCCCGGCGGGGCGGCCGCTGGCCGTGACCGACGACCTCGCCTCCTTCTGGTCCGGCCCCTACGCCCAGGTGCGCGCCGAGATGCGCGGCCGCTACCCCCGGCACCCCTGGCCCGAGGACCCCTGGACCGCGCCCGCGACCGCCCGCACCGCGCGCCGCTCCTGAGCCCGGACCCGTGCCCGGGCACGGCGGGTGGCGTCCCGGTGTGATCTGGGTTACGGTGGAGTCACCGCACCTGCCGAGCGCGTTGATCCAGCGCGCACGGACCGGCTCGCCCACCTCGCGATCCCCGGTCCGGGGCACGCACCGGCCGGACCCCCGCGACGCGATCGTTCCCGCGGGCCCGGCACCGGTCACGGTTCCGCCGGGCAGCACCTGCCCTCCCAGCACGGGTGCCCCGGCACATCTGTCACACCGCAGCTCGCTGCACCTCACGGAGAACGGGTACGCCCTCATGACTGCCACCTCGATCGAGACCACGCCGACGACCCCGACCACCTCGTCCCTGCCGCTGGTTCCCCAGGTCGCCGCTCCCGCGGTCGGCCCGGAGCTCGCCCGCTCCTGGCTGCTCGTCAACGGCGCCCAGGCCGAGCGGTTCGCGGCGGCCCGGGCGAGCGCGGCCGACGTCGTCGTCCTGGACATCGAGGACTCCGTGGCGCCCAAGGACAAGGAGCGCGCCCGCCGCAACGTCATCAGCTGGCTGGACGCCCGGGACGAGCACGGCGAGCAGCACCACGCGTGGGTGCGGGTCAACGGCTTCGGCACCCAGTGGTGGGAGGAGGACCTCCGGGCCCTTGCCGGCGTCCGCGGCCTGGACGGCGTCATGCTGGCCATGGTCGAGTCCCCGGAGCACGTCACCCGCACCGCGGAGCTGCTCAAGGACACGCGGATCGTGGCGCTCGTCGAGACGGCCCGCGGCGTGCAGCACCTGCAGGCCATCGCCGGCGCCCGCTCCACGTACCGCCTCGGCTTCGGCCTGGGCGACTTCCGGCGCGACACGGGCTTCGGGGAGAACCCCATGACGCTGGCCTACACGCGCTCGCAGTTCACGATCGCCTCCCGGGCGGCCAACCTGCCCGGCCCCATCGACGGGCCCGCCGTCGGCGCGCTCGGGCCGAAGCTGGCCGAGGCCACGTCCGTGACCCTGGAGTTCGGCATGACGGGCAAGCTGTGCCTGATGCCTGAGCAGACCGCCACGGTCAACGAGGGCCTGAGCCCGTCCCTGTCCGAGCTGTCCTGGGCCACCGAGTTCCTCCAGGAGTTCGACGCCGACGGCGGGGAGATCCGCAACGGCTCCGACCTGCCGCGCCTCGCCCGCGCCAAGAAGATCCTGGGCCTGGCCGGCGCCTTCGGCCTGAGCATCCCCGAGGGCTACGACGTCCACTTCGAGGCGCCGACCGACACGTACCACTGCTGATCCGGTGGTGAGGGGCCGGCACCCGGCCCCGCCCCCGCGCGGGAGCGCACCCCCTCCCCGCGCGTCCGACGGACCGGTGGGTGCCGTGCAGACACGGCGCCCACCGGTTCTTCCGTGTCCGGATCCCTCCGCCCCGGCCTGTCCCGTCCGGGGCGGGACGGACTAGATTCGACACCGTGCAGACTCCCCGCCCCGCCCCGCAGCCCCCGGCGTCCCGGCCCCGCCCCCGGCGGCCGAGGGCGGCCCTCCCGGTCGCCCTCTCCGCGGCCCTCCTCGTCACCGGCTGCTCGGCGCTCGCCCCCGACGGCGGGCGGGAGACCGCCGACCGGGTCGCCGCGGCCCTGGGCGCGGGCAGCGTCCAGGAGCTGTCCTTCGGCGACGTCGAGGGTCCCTCCGCCCAGGAGCAGTACGAGCGGATCACCGCGCCGCTCGGGGAGGCCGCCCCGGCCGTCGAGGTCTCCGCGGTCGAGGACACCGGGCAGGAGGACCGCCGCGAGGCCACCCTGTCCTGGTCGTGGGACCTCCCGGGCGTGGCGCAGGACTGGGCGTACGACTCGGTCCTCCCGCTGATCCGGACCGGGTCCGGGGACTGGTCCGCCGAGTGGTCCCCGGCCGTGGTGCACCCGGGCCTGGCGGAGGGGGAGGCCCTGCGCGCCCGGACGGTGGCCGCGGACCGCGGGGACATCCTCGGGGCGGACGGCGAGACGCTGGTGACGGAGCGCCCGATCCGGCGGGTGGGCATCGACCGGTCGCAGCTCGACGGGGCGGATCCCGAGGAGGCGGCCCGCCGGCTCGCCGAGGCCGTGGACATCGACGCCGACGCCTACGCCGAGGCCGTCGGACAGGCCGGGCCCGAGGCGTTCGTCGAGGCCGTCCCGCTGCGGCTGGAGGACTTCCGGGAGCTGGACGCGGCGGAGATGGAGGAGGTCCCGGGCCTGCTCGTGGTCGAGGACGAGCTGCCGCTGGCGCCCTCCCGCGGCTTCGCCGCCGACCTGCTGGGCGGGGTGGCCGAGGCGACGGCCGAGGACGTGGCGGACTCCGGCGGGGAGCTCGCCCCCGGGACGGCGATCGGCCGCGGGGGAGTGCAGGAGCGCTTCGACGACCGGTTGCGCGGCACGCCCGGCGTCGTCGTCGAGGAGATCGGGGACGAGTCCGCGGCCGGCGAGCCGCTGTTCGAGGTCCCAGCGCAGGCCGGCGAGCCGGTCGCGGTGACCCTGGACCGCGGGCTCCAGGCCACCGCCGGTGAGCTGCTGGCCGGGATCGAGTCCCCCTCGGCGGTCGTGGCCGTCCGGCCCTCCACGGGCGAGCTCGTCGCCTCGGCCAACGGGCCGGGCTCCGAGGGCTACTCCACCGCGCTGCTGGGCCGGTACGCGCCCGGCTCCACCTTCAAGGTGGTCACGGCCCTCGGGATGCTCCGGCAGGGCGACACCCCCGGGACGGTCGTGCAGTGCCCGCCGTCCACGACCGCCGCGGGCGTGCGGGTCGACAACGTCGAGTCCTATCCGGCCGAGTTCACCGGCTCGATCACCCTCACCGAGGCGCTCGCCCACTCCTGCAACACCACCTTCGTGGACCAGTACGACCGGATCGACCAGGCGGAGCTGGCCGAGGCCGCGGCCGCGCTCGGGATCGGGGTGCCCGCGGAGCTGTCCGTGCCCGCGTTCTGGGGTGAGGTCCCGCGGGAGGAGCCGCCGGCCCAGCACGCCGCCGCGATGTTCGGGCAGGGCCGCACGCTCGTGTCCCCGCTGAGCATGGCCGGGCTCACCGCCTCGGTCGCCGCCGGAGAGCTCGTCACCCCCCGGCTGGTCAGCACCGAGGGACTGCTCGACGAGGACGCCGCGACCCGGCCCGGACCGGAGGAGCCCCTGACCGCCGAGGAGGCGGAGCAGCTGCGCACCATGATGCGGGCCGTCGTCTCGTCCGGGCACCTGGGCGTGCTGCAGGGGCTCGAGCCGGACACCGCGATCGGCAAGACCGGCACGGCCGAGTTCGGCGACGAGGACCCGCCCCGGACCCACTCGTGGGTGATCGCCGAGCACGAGGACCTCGCCGTGGCGGTCTTCGTGGAGGACGGCGGCCTGGGCTCGGTCACCGGCGGACCCATCATGCGGGACTTCCTGGCCGCGGCCTCCGCGTCCACCGCCGGCTGAGCCGCGACACGGTGGCCCGGGCCCTTCCGCGGCCCGCGCCGCTGGCCCAGGATGGGAGCACACCGTCCGCAGCCGCGGACCACCGGACCACCGAGGAGTTCCCCGTGCCCGAGACCGTGCCCACCACTACCGCGAGAACCAAGATCGGCGTGGTCGGCGCCGGCTCCGTCGGCTCGTCCCTGGCCTACGCGGTCCTCATCAAGGGCGTCGCCCAGGAGGTGGCCCTCTACGACCTCGCCGGGGACCGGGTCCGCGCCGAGGGCCTGGACCTCGCCCACGGGGCCATGTTCACCCCCAGCTCCCGGGTGACCGGCTCCGACGACGTCGCCGTGCTGGCGGGCTCGGACGTCGTCTTCGTGACCGCCGGGGCCAAGCAGCGGCCCGGCCAGACCCGGATGGAGCTGGCGGGCGCCAACGCCGCGATCCTCGAGCAGCTGATGCCGCGGCTGGTGGAGCAGGCGCCCGAGGCCGTGTACGTGCTGGTGACCAATCCGTGCGACGTGCTCACGGTCATCGCGCAGAAGCTCACCGGCCTGCCCACGGAGCGGGTGATGTCCTCCGGGACCGTGCTGGACACGTCCCGGCTGCGGTGGCTGCTGGCCGAGGAGGGCGGGGTGTCCACCACGAGCGTGCACGCCACGATCGTCGGCGAGCACGGGGACACCGAGTTCCCCCTGTGGTCGAACGCGAACATCGGGCAGATCCCGCTGCGGGACTGGACCGTCGAGGGGCGGCGGCCCTTCACCGACGAGCGGCTGGACGAGATCACGCACCGGACGATCAACGCGGCGTACACGGTGATCCAGGGCAAGGGCGCCACCAACTACGCGATCGGCCTGGCCGGGGCGCGCGTGGCGGAGGCCGTGCTGCGGGACGAGCACGCCGTGCTGCCCGTCTCCACGGTCCTCGACGACTACCGGGGGATCAGCGGGGTCGCCCTGTCCGTGCCGTCGATCGTCGCGCGGCGGGGCGTCGTCGAGCGGCTGGCCGTGCCCATGGACGAGCAGGAGCTGGCCATGCTGCACCGCTCCGCCGAGGCGATCCGGGCCACCCTGGCCTCGATCGGGTACTGACCCCGGACGGCGCCGGGGCCCGTTCCGGCGTGCGGAACGGGCCCCGGCGGAGCGGTGCGAGAGGTCAGCGGGCGGCCATCTCGTCCTCCGCCGCGTGGGCGAGGCGCACGGCGTCGTCGAACTCGCGCTCGATCTCCTCGTCGCGCCGGTAGGTGGCCTTCGAGACCAGCACGGCGGAGACGAGGCTCACGAGGAAGCCGGGGATGATCTCGTAGAGGTCGGCCCACGGGGTCACGGTCCACGCGAACACGGTGACCGCGCCCAGGAGCATTCCGGTGATCGCGCCCAGGTTCGTGAGCTTGCGCCAGAACAGGGACAGGATCACGATCGGGCCGAACGAGGCGCCGAAGCCGGCCCACGCGAACGCCACGAGGCCGAGGATCGTGTTGTTCTGCTCCCAGGCCAGGAACGTGGCGACGAGGGCGACGAGGGCCACGCCCGCGCGGCCCATCCACACCTGCTTGCGCTCGGAGGGGGACTCCTTGACCGTCAGCTTGTACAGGTCCTCCACCAGGGCGGAGGAGGAGACGATGAGCTGGGAGGAGACCGTGGACATGATCGCCGCGAGCACGGCCGCCAGCACGAAGCCGGCGATCACGGGGTGGAAGAAGACCTGCGCGAGGTCCAGGAACACGGACTCCGGGTCGGTCGGGCTCTCGTCCGGGCGGTTGCCGTAGTAGGCGACGCCGACCAGGGCGGTGGCGATCGCCCCGATGACGCTGAGCACCATCCAGGTCAGGCCGATCCGGCGGCCGGTCTTGGCGTCGGCGGGGGAGCGCATGGCCATGAAGCGGACGATGATGTGCGGCTGGCCGAAGTAGCCGAGGCCCCACGCCAGGGCCGAGATGACGCCGATGGCCGTGGCCCCGGACACCATGGAGAGGGCGTCGGGCTGGACGGCGCGGATGTTCTCCGCCATCTGGCCGAAGCCGCCCACGTTGATCACGCCCACGACGGGGACGAGGAGCAGGGCCGCGAACATCAGGAGGCCCTGGGCCACGTCCGTGTAGGTCGCACCGAGGAAGCCGCCGAAGAGCGTGTAGGCGATGGTGACGCCGACGACGAGGAGCAGCCCGGCGTGGTACGTCGAGCCGAAGGACGACTGGAAGAACAGCCCGCCGGCCACCATGCCGGAGGAGACGTAGAACGTGAAGAACACCAGGATGATGAGCCCGGAGACGATGCGCAGCAGCCTGCTGCCGCCCTTGAGCCGGTTGTCCAGGAAGGACGGGATCGTGATCGAGTTGTGCGAGACCTCGGTGTAGGAGCGCAGCCGGGGCGCGATGAACTTCCAGTTGACCCACGCGCCGACGATCAGGCCGACGGCGATCCACGCCTCGACCAGACCGGAGAGGAACACCGCGCCGGGCAGACCGAGCAGCAGCCAGCCGGACATGTCGGAGGCACCGGCGCTGAGGGCGGCGGTCCCGGGCTTGAGGTTGCGCCCGCCGAGCATGTAGTCGTCGAGGTTCTTCGTCCTGCTGTTGGCGTAGAGGCCGATCCCGATCATGGCGGCGAAGTAGATGACGATCGCGATCGTCTGGGCTATCTCTTGGGGCATGGTGTCCTTTCCGCCCGGAGCCGGCCCGGTGGAGCGCAGCGTCCAGGGGGGTGGGTGGAGCAGAGGTCCCACAGAACTTTACGCCCGCTCCCGGGCAGTGGCCAGCCACTACGGGTATAGGGAGGCGGTCCCGGGGGTGCGGGGAGACCGCGCCGGCGGCCCGCGGGGCCGGCTCAGGCGTCGTCGTGCGCCTGCAGGAACTCGTAGACCTCCCGCTCGTCGACGCCGGGGAAGGCCCCCTCCGGGAGGGCGGCGAGCACGTGCGAGTGGGCCCGGGTGTTGGGCCAGGCGTGGCCCGCCCACACCCGGCTGAGCTCCTCGGGCGGGCGCCGGCAGCACGAGGGGTCCGGGCAGGTCGACACCGTGCGGTGCGGGGTGTCGCGGCCGCGGAACCAGCGGGCGTCGGTGAACGCGACGCCCACGCCGATGGAGAACGCGCCCTGGCTCGAGAGCTCCGTGCGCGTGGAGCACCAGTACGTGCCGGAGGGGGTGTCCGTGTACTGGGCGAACGCCGTGAACTGGTTGGGCTGGTCGAAGACGGTGCGCCCGGACCACTTGCGGCAGGAGATCTGGCCCTCGATCGCCCCGGTGTGGTCCGTCGGGAACGCCAGCCCGTTGTTCTCGTAGGCCTTGTGGATCACCCCGGACGAGTGCACCTTGTGGAAGTGGGTGCGGATCCCCAGGTGCCGGGTGGCCAGGTTCGTGAAGCGGTGGCCCGCCGTCTCGTGGGACACGGCGAAGCGGTCCTTGAGGTCCTCCAGGAAGAGGTCCCGGTCCTTCTTCGCCTCGAGCAGGAACGGGACGGTCTTGTCCTCCGGGAGCATCACCGCGGCGGCGAAGTAGTTGGTCTGCACGCGCTGGGCGAGGAACTCGGCGTAGTCCTTGGGCGGCTCGTGGCCCAGCACCTGGTGCCCCACGGCCTGGAGCAGCACCGCGCGGGGGTCGTGGTCCGCCCGGGGGCTCTGCACCAGGTAGATCCGCCGGTTGAGCAGGTCGGTCACCGAGCGGGTCGAGTGCGGGAGGTCGGTGACGTGGTGGATGCTGTAGCCGAGCCTGCCCACCATCTCGGAGATCACGGAGTTGGACACGGGGCCCGAGGAGTAGCCGCCCAGGGTCAGCAGCTCCTTGGCGGCCTGCTCCAGGTCCGGGAAGTAGTTGTCCTGCGCCCGCATGAGCCGGCGCAGCTGCACGTTGGCCCGGCGGGCCTCCTCCGGGGTGGCCGAGTTCTTCTCGAGGGCCTCGGCCAGTCGCTCCTGCAGGGCCACGAGCGCCTCGAGCACCTCGGTGGACAGCGCGGAGCTGACCCGGACGGTCGGCAGCCCCAGCTGCTCGTAGAACGGGGAGCGCTGGGCGCGCTCGAGCTGGATCTCGAGCGCCTCCCGCCGGGTGCCGGGCTCGGCCCCGAGCAGGGCGTCCACGCTCGTGCCCAGGACCTCGGCGAGGCGCCGCAGCAGGCTGAGCCGGGGCTCGCGGCGCCCGTTCTCGATCACGGACAGCTGCGAGGTGGCGGTGCCCGCCCGGTCGGCGAGCTCCGCGAGCGTCATGCCGCGGTCCTTGCGCAGCGAGCGGATGCGCCGGCCGAGACCGATCAGGTCGGTGCTGCCGGCCGGCTCCGCCGTCGTCGGTTCCTCGGTGCCCCAAGCGCTGGTCGTCATTTCTTCACGATAGACGAAAAACGGCGAAAGTTCGACGAGAAATGTGGGGTTGATCCGGGTTGAACTGGGGCAAAGTGGGATGTGTCACCACGGAGGAGTGAACTTCCCGGTGACCCCGAAGCCGAAGCACCCGTTCTCGGACCACTCAACGAGGAGCCGACATGTCCTACCCCAACGCCCCCAAGACCGCCGACGAGATCCGCCAGGAGTGGGACGCCGATCCCCGCTGGGCGCAGATCACCCGCGACTACACGGCGGAGGAGGTCGTCCGCCTGCGCGGCACGGTGCAGGAGGAGATGACCCTGGCCCGCCGCGGCGCGGAGCAGCTGTGGGAGAAGCTGCACACCGAGGACTTCGTGAACTCCCTGGGCGCCCTGACCGGCAACCAGGCGGTCCAGCAGGTCAAGGCCGGTCTCAAGGCCATCTACCTCTCCGGCTGGCAGGTCGCCGGCGACGCGAACCTCGCGGGCCAGACCTACCCCGACCAGTCGATCTACCCCGCGAACTCCGTCCCGGCGGTCGTGCGGCGGATCAACAACGCACTGATGCGCGCCGACCAGATCGAGCACTCCGAGGGCACGAGCACGGTCGAGGACTGGCTGGTCCCGATCGTGGCCGACGCCGAGGCCGGCTTCGGCGGCCCGCTCAACGCCTACGAGCTCATGAAGTCCATGATCGCCGCCGGCGCGGCCGGCGTGCACTGGGAGGACCAGCTGGCCTCCGAGAAGAAGTGCGGCCACCTGGGCGGCAAGGTGCTCATCCCCACCCAGCAGCACGTCCGCACCCTGAGCGCGGCCCGGCTCGCGGCCGACGTCGCCGACGTCCCCTCGCTGATCATCGCCCGCACCGACGCGGAGGCGGCCACCCTGATCACCTCGGACGTGGACGACCGCGACAAGCCGTTCGTCACCGGCGAGCGCACCGCGGAGGGCTACTACAAGGTCCGCAACGGCCTCGAGGCCTGCATCGCCCGCGGCAACGCGTACGCCCCGTACGCCGACCTGCTGTGGATGGAGACGGGCACCCCGGACCTCGAGCTGGCCAAGAAGTTCGCCGACGGCATCCACGCGGAGCACCCCGACCAGATGCTCGCCTACAACTGCTCGCCGTCCTTCAACTGGAAGAAGCACCTGGACGACGCCACGATCGCCAAGTTCCAGCGCGAGCTGGGCGCGATGGGCTTCAAGTTCCAGTTCATCACCCTGGCCGGCTTCCACGCCCTGAACTACTCGATGTTCGACCTCGCCCACGGCTACGCCCGCAACCAGATGACGGCCTACGTGGAGCTGCAGGAGCGGGAGTTCGCGGCCGAGGAGCGCGGCTACACCGCCACCCGCCACCAGCGCGAGGTCGGCACCGGCTACTTCGACCTGGTCTCCACCGTCCTCAACCCGCAGTCCTCCACCACGGCGCTGGCCGGGTCCACCGAGACCGCCCAGTTCTGAGCCGAACGGCCCTGAGCCGAACGGCCGTGACCGGCCGGGGGCCCGACAGGGTCCCCGGCCGCGCCGCATCCGACGACGACCCGCTCCGGCGCCCTCCGGGGCCGCCCCACCCGAACTCCCCAGGACACTCTTCAGGCGAGGACCCAGCCATGATGACCATGACCAGCAACCCCGTGACGATCAACGGCGTGACCCTCACCGGTCACCACGTGCCCCGGCAGAACAGTGTGCTCACCCCCGACGCGCTCGGCTTCCTCGCGGCGCTGCACCGCGAGTTCGAGCCCCGCCGGCGCGAGCTGCTGGCCGCCCGCGAGGAGCGGCGCAAGGCGATCGCCCGCGGCACCGACCCCACGTTCCTGCCCGAGACGCGGAGGATCCGCGAGGACGACTCCTGGCGCGTGCCCCCGCCCCCGCCCGGGCTCGAGGACCGCCGCGTGGAGATCACCGGTCCCACCGAGCGGAAGATGACCATCAACGCCCTCAACTCCGGGGCGAAGGTGTGGCTCGCGGACATGGAGGACGCCAACACCCCGCACTGGACGAACGTGGTCACCAACCAGCTCAACCTCATCGACGCGCTCGAGGGGACCATCGAGTTCACCAACCCGGACGGCAAGAAGTACGCGCTGAAGAACAGGGACGCCCGGGCCAACCCGACCATCGTGGTGCGGCCCCGCGGGTGGCACTTCGAGGAGAGGCACCTGTCCGTGCGGGACGAGCCCATCGCGGGCGCCATCGTGGACTTCGGCCTGTACTTCTTCCACAACGCGCGCCGGCTCAAGAAGCTCGGCCTGGGCCCCTACTTCTACCTGCCCAAGACCGAGTCCCACCAGGAGGCGCGGCTGTGGCACGACATCTTCAGCCGGGCGGAGTCCATGCTGGGGACGGACCGCGGCACCATCCGCGCCACCGTGCTGATCGAGACGATCACCGCGGCCTTCGAGATGGAGGAGATCCTCCACGAGCTCGGGGAGCACGCCGCGGGGCTCAACGCCGGCCGCTGGGACTACATCTTCTCCATCATCAAGAACTTCCGGACCCGCGGGCCCCGCTTCATCCTCCCGGACCGCAACGCGGTGACCATGACGCAGCCGTTCATGCGGGCCTACACCGAGCAGCTCGTGCGGGCCTGCCACCGCCGCGGGGCGATGGCCATCGGCGGGATGGCCGCGTTCATCCCCTCCCGCCGGGACGAGGAGGTCAACCGCACCGCGATCGAGATGGTGCAGGCGGACAAGACCCGCGAGGCCGAGGACGGGTTCGACGGGTCCTGGGTGGCCCACCCCGACCTGGTCCCCGTGTGCCGCGAGGTCTTCGACGCGGTGCTCGGCGACCGCCCGAACCAGCTGGACCGGCTCCGCGAGGACGTGGTGCCCGACGACAAGGCGCTCATCGACATCGCCTCGGCCGAGGGGAGGATCACCGAGGTGGGGATCCGCAACAACGTGGAGGTGGGGATCCGCTACATCGAGGCGTGGCTGCGCGGCAACGGCGCCGTGGGCATCCACAACCTGATGGAGGACGCCGCGACCGCGGAGATCTCCCGCTCCCAGATCTGGCAGTGGGTGAACACCCGCGCCATCACGGACGAGGGCGAGGAGATCACCCGGGACTGGGTGCAGGAGCTGCTGGAGGAGGAGTTCGCGAGGATCGAGCGCGCCGACGGCGACCGCTTCGACGACGCCCGCGCCATCTTCGAGGAGGTGGCCCTGGGCGACGACTACCCCGCGTTCCTGACCACCCCCGCCTACGAGCGGTTCCTGGCCGAGCCCGAGGACCCGCACGCCCCGGAGGAGGCCGGCACCTCCGCGTCCTCGCGCGCCTGAGCGGCCCACCGGGCGGGGTCCACGACCCAGGGCGCCCGGGGCAGGACGTCCTCGTCGAACACGGCGAGGACGTCCTGCGCCGACCGGACCGGGCCGGGGAGGCCCAGCGACGCGGCCATCCAGCCCAGCACCTCCTCGGCGCCGTGCCCCGCCGCGGCGAGCTCGGCGAGGGTCACGGCGCCGTCCCGCTTGGCGAGGCGCTGCCCGTGCGCGTTGAGCACGAGCGGCACGTGCACCCACTCCGGCTCGTCCAGACCGAGCACCGAGGCCAGGTACGCCTGCCGGGGGGTCGAGGGCAGCAGGTCGTCGCCCCGGACCACCTGGTCCACGCCCTGGTGGGCGTCGTCGAGGACCACCGCGAGGTTGTAGGCGGGGCGGCCGTCGTTGCGCAGCAGCACGAAGTCGTCGACGAGCCCCGTGAACGCCCCGGCCCAGCGGTCCACGACCGTGCGGGAGCGCACGTCCGCGCGCAGCCGCACCGCCGGGGGCCGCTCCCGGCGGCGCCGCGCCCGCTCGGCGTCGCCGAGGTCCCGGCACGTGCCCGGATAGGCGCCCGGGGCCCCGTGCGGCGCGCTCGCGGCCGCCTGCACCTCCCGGCGCGTGCAGTAGCACTCGTAGGTGCGCCCCGCCGCGGTGAGACGCTCCACCACGGCCCGGTGCTCGGCCTCCCGCGAGGACTGCAGCAGCGGCGGGCCGTCCCAGTCGAGGCCCAGCCGGGCGAGGTCCGCGAGCTGCCGCTCGGCCGCCCCCGGCCGCACCCGGTCGATGTCCTCGACGCGCAGGACGAAGCCCCGGCCCGTGGAGCGCGCGAGGGCCCACGCGAGCAGCGCCGTGCGGAGGTTGCCGAGGTGGAGGTCCCCCGAGGGGGACGGAGCATAGCGGCCGGCGCCTCCGGCCGCACGGCCCGAGGACGGAGCGGTCATGGTTGCCAGGATAGCCAGCGGCGGTCGGTACCCTGGTCGGGTGGCGCGCATCAACGAAATCCGCGACGGCGTCTTCGCCGTGAGCACGGACAACTGGAGGCTGAACTCCGGGGTCGTGCTCGGGTCCCGTCGCGCCCTCGTGATCGACACGGGCGCGGGCCCGCGCCAGGCCCGCGAGATCCTCGAGGCCGTCCGCTCGCTCACGGGCCTGCCGCTGACGGTGGTGAACACCCACGCCCACTACGACCACTTCCTGGGCAACGCCGTGTTCCAGCGCGCCGGGGCCGAGGACTTCTGGGCGCACCGCGGCTGCGCGGCGGCGATCCAGGCGCACGGCGACTTCCAGCGCTCCTTCGTGGGCACCCACGAGCCCGAGATGGCCGCCGCCGAGGGGCCGGACACCCGTCTCGTCGTGCCCAACCGGCACCTGCCGGGCACGGGCCGGCGCCCCGCCCTGACCCGGGTGGACCTGGGGGAGCGGGCGGCGGTGCTCTTCTCCTTCGGCCCGGGCCACACCGACAACGACCTCTGCGTGGGCGTCGACGACGTCGTGTTCACCGGGGACCTCGTGGAGCAGGGCGCCGACCCCAGCTTCGACGACTCCTACCCGCGGGGCTGGGCCACGGCCCTCGAGAGCCTGGCCGCCCTCGACCGGTACCAGGTCTTCGTCCCCGGCCACGGCAACCCGGTGGAGCGCGGCTTCGTGCTCCAGCAGGCCCGGCTCATGCGCACCGCGATCGAGCGGGTGGACGCGAGCGAGGCCGCCGCGGCGCAGCCGGACGGCATGCGGCCCGTGACGGCCTCGATGTTCCGCCTGCCCTACAACCCGGGGGCGGCGCGGATCCTCCTGGACCGGCTCGAGCGGATCAGGGCCGAGGACGCCGCGACCGAGGAGCTTGCAGCGCTGTCAGCGCCGCTGCCGCCAGGAGACTGACCCCGAGGATCGCCGCGCACGCCGCGACCGCAGCCCAGCCCCCGCCCGGCACGCGCAGGGCCGCCCACAGCGGCAGCAGGCCGACCAGCAGGGCCCCCGCGCCGGAGACGGCCAGCAGGGCGGTCAGGCCCCCGCCGGGCACGGGGCGTTCCACGGGCCCGGTCAGGCGCAGCACGAGCCCGCCCAAGGCCGCCCAGCCCGCCACGACCAGCAGGGACGCCACCACGTCCGAGGGCCGGTGCCAGCCGTTCAGCAGCGTGGCCACCCCGGTCGCGGTCGTGGCGGCCGCCCCCAGCAGCCCGACCACCGGCCGGGAGGAGGCGGGGGCCGCGAGCAGCACCACCGCCACGGCGGCGGCCGCGGCGGCCGTGTGCCCGGACGGGAAGGAGTTGACGGCGGCCTCCTGGATCCCCAGGTCCGGCTTCTCCAGCAGCACCCGCTTGAGCAGCTGGACCGTGAGGTTGGAGAGCACGACCACCGCCGCCCCGACCACCGCCGGGGCGAGGCGCCGGGAGCGCACGGCCAGGACCGCGAGGCACAGGGCGGAGACGGCGCCCACCACCCACGGGACCGAGTCGAGCAGCTGGGCGGCGCGGTCGGAGAGGTCGGGGAAGGCGCCGCTCGCCTGGCGCAGGGCCAGTTCGTCGAGCCACTGCCCGGTCGCGGTGGTGAGGGCCACGACCCCGACCAGCGCGGCCGACGCCCACAGGGCGGCGGCGCCGAGCAGGTGGCCCAGGATCTGCAGGACGGTGGGGGCGGGGCGGCGGGCGGTCGTGGTCATCGAGCTCCTGGGCGGTGGTGCGGATCGTCGGGGCGCGGGCACGGCCGCGGTGGTGCGGATCGTCGGGGCGCGGGCACGGCCGCGGCCGTGCGGGCACCCGCGGAGCCCTCATCATTCCACGCACGGATCGGAGCGGGCTGAGAGGCGCCGCCTAGGCTGGGGAGCATGCTCCCCGCCGTGGTCCTGCCCCCGCTCGACGACCTGCTCGCGCACGCGCACGTCGTCGCCCTGCCGATGCGGGTGCGCTTCCGCGGCGTCGACGTGCGCGAGTCGGTGCTCCTGCGCGGCCCGGCGGGGTGGGGGGAGTTCGGCCCGTTCCCCGAGTACGGGGACGCCGAGGCGGGCGCCTGGCTCCGCGCCGCGGTCGACGCCGCGTGGCACGGCTTCCCGGCGCCCCGGCGCACGCGCATCCCCGTCAACGCGACCGTGCCCGCCGTGCCGGCGGCCCGGGTCCGGGAGGTCCTCGCCGGTTTCGGGGGCGGGGTGCGTGCCGTGAAGATCAAGGTCGCCGAGCGCGGCCAGGGGCCGGGGGACGACGACGCCCGGGTCGCGGCCGTGCGGGCCCTGCTGCCGGAGGCCGAGCTGCGGGTGGACGCCAACGGCGGGTGGGACGTGCCCACGGCCCTCGCGGCCCTGGAGCGGCTCGGGCGGCACGGGCTCGCGTACGCGGAGCAGCCCGTGCCCACGATCGAGGGCCTCGCCGCCGTCCGGGAGGGCCTCGCCGATCGGGGCGTGCCGGTGCTGGTGGCCGCGGACGAGTCCGTGCGCAAGGAGGACGACCCCCTGGCGGTGGCCCGGGCGGGCGCCGCCGACCTGCTCGTGGTCAAGGCGGCGCCGCTGGGCGGGGTGCGCCGTGCCCTGGACGTGGTCGCGCAGGCCGGCCTGCCGGCGGTGGTCAGCTCCGCCCTGGACACCTCCGTGGGCATCCGGGCGGGTCTCGCGCTCGCCGCCGCCCTGCCCGAGCTCCCGTACGCCTGCGGGCTCGGGACGGTGTCCCTCATGCGGGCGGACGTCCTGCGGGAGCCGCTGCGGCCGGTGGACGGGATGCTCGAGCTGCGGGACGCGGTCCCGGACCCCGAGCTGCTGGCGGGCCACGCCGTGCCCGCCGACCGACGCCGGTGGTGGCTGGAGCGGCTTCGCCGCGTGCACGCCCTGGCCGGGGTCGCGCCTCAGCCCTGAGCCGCGACCCCCAGGACCTCGGCCCGGAGCCGGTCCAGGTCCACCGGCTCGCCCTCGTGCAGCCCGTGGCCCCGGACCCAGGCCCGGGCGGCGCGCCACACGTCGTCGCAGCCGAGCTCCATGTCGGGGTGGGCGGCGCCGATCCGGGTCTGGGCCGTGTGCTCGGGGTCGTCGCCCGTGAAGGAGAAGACCGCCACGGGGCTGCAGGCGAGCCCGACCACCCCGCGGACGGAGGCGATGATCCGTCCGTGCAGGCAGTCCCCCGGGTGGAGGTCCCACGCGCGGTGGACGCTCAGGCAGTCCACGGCCGCACGCCGGTACCCGTGCGCGCCGTGCTCGTGCGGAACGTTCCCCCCGTGCTCCCGCGGGGACAGCAGTCCCCCCTCTGGTTCGGTGTGCATCGCGCGCCTCCTCCGCCGGTGTCCCGGCCGGCTCCGCCGCCGCGGCGGCACGGCCCGTGGGCGGATCGAGCAGAAGGAGGGGGGTCTTCCGGACGTTCCCGGTCACGGTCCGGGGCGCTGGACGGATGGGACGGCCTGACGCCTCGAGCATCCCAGAACCGGGGCGGCCGCGGAATCCGCCCGCGCATTGTTTCTTTGAGTGAACTCGGCCCGGAACGGACCCGCTGATCAGGGGCGGATGGGTCCCCGGCCGGTCACTGCCCGTTCACCTGCGGTTCGCACGGCCGCCCCCGGGGCCTCACCGGGCGGTGGTGCAGTGGCGGAGCACCCGTTCCCCGACCGCGGTCCGCCGCGGGCCCCGTCCCCTGGGAGAGCCATGACCGACACCGCCAAGCGCACCGTCCTGCCCCTGCTCGGCCACACGCGCGGCAAGCGCAGCCCCGTCACGTGCCAGCTCAAGTGCGGCAGCGCCTGCGCCGGACCGGAGTGCAACACCTCCGGCAACGGCTACTTCCGCGACATCGCGAGCGCCGCGCTGTCCCGCCGCTCCGCCCTGGGCCTGGGCGCCGCGGCGGCCGTGACCGTCGGCGTCGTCGGCGCCACCCCGGAGACCGCCCAGGCCCACGGCCGCGGACGCTCCGGGCTGTCCTTCGCGCCCATCGCCCCCGTCCCGAACACCGTGGACGACCTCACGGTCCCCGAGGGCTTCGACTGGTCTCCGATCATCCGCTGGGGCGACCCCTTGTTCGCGGACTCCCCGGAGTTCGACCCCCTCCAGCAGACCCCGGAGTCCCAGGCGGGCCAGTTCGGCTACAACAGCGACTACCTGGACATCCTCCAGGACCGCGGCGAACGCAGCGGAGTGCTCGTGAACAACCACGAGTACACCAACGAGAACCTCATGTTCCCCGCCGAGCAGCAGGACGACCTCCAGCGTGTGGCCCGGGTGGCCATGGCCGCCCACGGCATGTCCGTCGTGGAGATCGCCCGCACCGGCCCCGGCCGGCCCTGGTCCTACGTCCGCGGCGGCGCCCGCAACCGGCGCATCACCCTGAGCACGCCCTTCACCGTGGACGGCCCGGCCGCCGGCTCCGCGCTGCTGAGGACGCAGGACGACCCGACCGGCACCGTGGTCCTCGGCACGCAGAACAACTGCGCCGGCGGCACCACCCCGTGGGGCACCGTCCTGTCCGGCGAGGAGAACTTCAACCAGTACTTCAAGGGCAACGGCTCCGCCGAGCAGAAGCGCTACGGGATCGCCGCCGAGGCCCCGAGCCGGCGCTGGCACGAGGTGGACCCCCGCTTCGACTCGACCCTGCCGGGCTACGGGAACGAGCCGAACCGGTTCGGCTGGATCGTGGAGCTCGACCCCCAGGATCCCGCCTCCACCCCGGTCAAGCACACCGCACTGGGCCGCTTCAAGCACGAGGGCGCCAACGTGCGCGTGGCCGAGGACGGCACCGTGGTGGCCTACTCCGGCGACGACGAGCGCTTCGACTACCTCTACAAGTTCGTCTCCGCCCAGAAGTACGTCGAGGGCGACCGCGCCCACAACATGACGCTGCTCTCCGAGGGCAACCTGTACGTCGCGAAGTTCACCGGGGACACCGCGGCCGAGATCGACGGCTCCGGCCGGCTGCCCTCCGACGGCGCGTTCGACGGCTCCGGCGAGTGGTTGCCCCTGGTGGTGGACGGGGAGTCGGCCGTGGCCGGCATGTCCGTGGAGGAGGTCCTCGTCTTCACCCGCCTGGCCGCGGACCAGGTCGGCGCCACCAAGATGGACCGCCCCGAGGACGTCGAGCCCTCCCCGCACACCGGCAAGGTCTACGTGGCGCTGACCAACAACACCGACCGCGGCACCCCGGGCAAGGCCGGCCCGGACGAGGCCAACCCGCGCACCCAGAACCGCGACGGGCACGTCATCGAGATCACGGAGCGCCACCACCGTGCCGACGCCACCGAGTTCGGCTGGAACATCCTCCTCGTCGCCGGGGACCCGGCGAAGAACGCCTCCACCTACTTCTCCGGCTACCCGGTGGAGAAGGTCTCCCCGATCTCCTGCCCGGACAACCTGGCCTTCGACTCGGAGGGCAACCTGTGGATCTCCACGGACGGCGCCCCGGGGACCATCGGCTACAACGACGGACTGTTCAAGGTGGGGCTGTCCGGGCGCGAGCGCGGCAACGTCGAGCAGTTCCTCGCCGTGCCGCAGGACGCCGAGACCTGCGGGCCCGTGATCCGCGACCGCGAGCGCATGGTCTACGTGGCCGTGCAGCACCCGGGCGAGGACGGCTCCTTCGAGGAGCCCCGCTCCTACTTCCCGGACTACGTGGTGGAGACCCGCCAGGGCGAGGGCGAGTGGTCCCTGCCGCGGCCGTCCGTGGCCCAGGTCTTCGCCGTGGACCGGGCCGGGGAGCCCGAGTTCCCCGGCGCGATCCACGACCGGCCGGGCCACGGCCGCAACCAGCACAAGCGGCGCAAGAACGGCGAGCGCGGGCCCCGCTACCGCGGCTACAAGGGCAAGGCCACCGCGGAGACGAAGGCGGCCGCGAGGACCGCGTCCCGCTCCTACTGAGCCCCGCCTCCGGAGGCGTCCGGAGCCCACCGGTCCCCGGCCCGCCCCGCGGCGTGCCGGGGACCGCTGCGTTCCCGGACTACCCTGGTCTCCTGTGACCACACCCTCTCTCGACACCGCCCGCACCGTCCTGGAGGAGCTCGTCGCCGCCGGGATGCGGCACCTCGTCGTGGCCCCCGGCTCCCGGTCCGCGCCGCTGGCCTACGCCGCGGCGGCCGCCCAGGCCGCCGGGGCCCTCGAGGTCCACGTGCGGGTGGACGAGCGGAGCGCGGCGTTCACCGCCCTCGGCATCGCACGGGCCACCGGCCGGCCGGCCGGGGTGCTCACCACCTCGGGCACGGCCGTGGGCAACCTGCTCCCCGCGGTGCTGGAGGCCGACCACGCCGAGGTGCCCCTCGTGGTGCTCTCCGCCGACCGCCCGCCGGAGCTGCGGGGCACCGGCGCCAACCAGACCACCCGCCAGCCGGGGATCTTCGGCGACCACGTGCGCGCCGCCGTGGACCTCCTCCCGGACGACGACGTGCCCGCCCGGCTCGAGGAGGTCCTCGCCGCCCTGGCCGGCCGTGGACCGCAGGGGCCCCGGCCGGCGGGACCGGTCCAGCTCAACGTGGCCCTGCGCGAGCCGCTGCACCCCGCGCCGGAGGACGGCCCGGTGCTCGCGGCCCGGGCCCGGCTGCTGGCCGCCCGGGCGGGAGCACGGCCGGACCCGGGGCCGGCCGCGGTGGCGGCCGGACCCGTCGCGGTCCCGCCGCCGGACGCCGGGACGGCGCGCTCCGTCGTCGTCGCCGGGGACGGCGCCGGACCGGACGCGGCACGCTTCGCCGAGGCGTGCGGACTGCCGCTGCTCGCGGAGCCCTCCTCGAACGCGCGCAGCGGCCCGCACGCCGTGGGGGCCTACCGGCTGCTGCTGGACTCCCCGCTGGGCCGGCGGATCGAGCGGGTCCTGCTCGTGGGCCGGCCCACGCTCTCCCGCCCGGTCGGGGCCCTGCTCGCCCGGGAGGACGTCGCCACCGCGGCCGTGCGGCCGGCACCCGTGGCCTGGTACGAGCCCGGGCGGCGCCGTGAGCGGGTGCTCACGAGCTGGGCCGAGGCGGCCGCCTTCACCGGCCGCGGCGCCCCCGGCTGGGCGCAGGCCTGGCGGGAGGCGGGCGCCGCCGCGGACGGCGCCGTCGCCGGGCTGCTCGCCGCCGAGCCGCCGGGGCGGGCCACGGGCCCGGCCGTGGCCGCCGCGGTGTGGGAGGCCTGCCGGCGGGACGGGGCCGTGCTGCTGGCGGGCTCCTCCAACCCCGTGCGCGACCTCGACCTGGCCGCACGGCCCGGCCCCGACTCCCCGCTCGTGCTCGCCAACCGGGGGCTCGCCGGGATCGACGGGACGGTGGCCACGGCCGCCGGCGCGGCGCTCGGCGGCGGCCGGCCGGTCCGTGCCCTCCTGGGCGACCTGACGTTCCTGCACGACGTCTCGTCCCTGCTGCTGGGCCCGGGCGAGCGCGAGCCCGACCTCCAGCTCGTGGTCCTCAACGACGGCGGCGGGGGGATCTTCACGACCCTGGAGCACGGCGCGCTGGGGGAGCAGGAGGAGTACCGGGCGGTCGTGGAGCGGTTCTTCGGCACCCCGCACGAGGCCCGGCTCGACGCGCTGTGCGCCGGCTACGGCGTGGCCCACCGGCGTGCGGCCGGCGTCGCCGAGCTCGAGCAGGCGCTCGCCGCGCCCGTGCGGGGGCGCTCGGTCCTGGAGGTCGTGGTGGACCGGCGCGGGCTGCGGGACCTCCACGCGCGGATCCGGGCCGCCGTCGCCCGGGCCGCCGCGGAGGCCGCCGCGCAGGACACGGCTCAGGACACCGCGCAGGACACGGCTCCGGACAACCGTGCGGGAGGCCGCACCGGCCGCTGAGGGGTCTCGAGGTGCGCCGGGTGCCCTGCGCCGGCCGGCGCCCCGGGGCCGGGGACGCGGACGGGCCCCGCCCCCCGGCGAGGGGGACGGGGCCCGGAGGCGGTGCCGCGGGGTCAGCCGCGCACGGTGGGCGCCTCCTGCTCGGCGGGCGCCTGCGGGTGCCCGGCGAGCTCCTCCACCCGGTGCTCGGCCTCCTCCAGCCCGCGCTGGTGGGGCACCACGAGGGTGACCAGCGCACCGAGCAGGGCCACGCCGGCGAAGACGTAGAACGCCTGGGGGCCGCCGAAGCCGGCCGCGGCGAGCCAGCCGCCGATGATCGGGCCGAAGATGCCGCCGAACCGGCCCATGCTCGCGCAGAACGCCACGCCGGCGGCCCGGGCGTTGGTGGTGTAGTAGTTCGACTGGAACCCGTAGACCAGGACCTGGGTGCCGATGGTGCCCACGCCGGCCACGGCGATGAAGAGGAACAGCAGCGGCAGCGGGAAGCTGAAGGTCATCAGGACCAGGGCGATCGCGGCCAGCGCGAAGGTCGTGGCGATCATCCGCTGCGGCCCGGTGCGGTCCGCGAGGCGGGAGGCCAGCAGACCGCCGACCAGGGCGGAGCCGTTGAGCACGAGGACGAAGTACAGCGGGCTGATGCTGTGGCCGTAGCCGTTCATGATGACGGCGAGCCAGGTGTTCAGCCCGTAGGTGAGCAGCAGGCCGCAGAAGGACATGAAGCCCAGCAGGATCGAGGCCAGGGCGAACTGCCTGGAGAACACGGCCGCGTAGCCGGTCCTGCGCGGTGCGGCCCCCACCGTCTGGATGACCTGCTCCTCGATCAGCGGGACGCCGGTCCGGAGGGCGACGGCCTCGGCCCGCTCGGTCTCGCCGCGGGTGAGCAGCCAGCGCGGGGACTCGGGGAGCTTCCACAGCATGAGCGGGACGAGCAGGAGGAGGGGGAGGGCCCCGATCATGAAGAGCCCGCGCCAGCTCAGGTCGGCGAGGAAGGCGATGCCCACGAGGGCGGCGAAGACGCCGCCGGCGGGGATGCCGGAGTAGACGATGCCGTTGTAGAACTGGCGGCGGCCGGCGGGGGCGAACTCGGCCATGGTGGCGCCGGCGGTGGCGATCACGAGGCCGAGGCCGATGCCGGTGAGGAAGCGCATCGCGCCGAAGGCCAGCACGCTGGTGGTGAGCGCGGTGACGAACATGCCCACGGAGAACCAGGCGACACCGGTGATCAGCAGCCGGCGGCGGCCGAAGAAGTCGCCGATGGCCCCGCAGACGAGCGAGCCGATGAGCACGCCGATGAGGGCGTAGGAGCCCACCAGGCCGGCGACGGCCGGCTCCAGGGTCCCGATCTGGGTGGGGTCGGCGAGCAGGCCCGGCAGGACCACGCCGTAGATGACGAGGTCGTAGCCGTCGAAGAGCAGGGCGAGGCAGATGATGAACGCCACGAAGCGGGCGGTCCTCTGCTCGAGCAGCGGGTTCTCCGCGATGATGGTGTGTGGTTGGGTCATGTTCCCCGGGACCTCTCTGGGCAGCGCGTGGACAAGGCAGGAAGCGGGGGAGACCGGCAGTGCGTCCCCTGGCTGCGTCCAGCCTGGCAGAGCTGTGATCCGGGTCATATGAGGCAAAGACCCAGGGATCCACCAGGGGGTGATTCACATGCCTGAGGTATTGATGTCCTCGATCGGGTCTGTCGTGGATATGAGTCCGGGCCCGTCGTCCGCAGACGGCGGGCCCGGACCGCGCCGGGTCACTGCTCCGGGGCCTGCACCTGCGTGGGGTTGAGCACGCGGGAGAGGAACGCCTGGGTGCGGGGCTCGCGGGGGTGGCGGATCACCTCGGCTGCGGGGCCCTCCTCGACGACCACCCCGCCGTCCATGAACACCACCTTGTCGGCGACGTCGCGGGCGAACTCCATCTCGTGGGTGACCACGAGCATGGTCATGCCCTCGGCGGCGAGGTTGCGCATGATGGCCAGGACGTCGCCCACCGTCTCGGGGTCGAGGGCGGAGGTCGGCTCGTCGAAGAGCATGAGGGACGGGTCCATCGACAGGGCCCGGGCGATCGCCACGCGCTGCTGCTGCCCGCCGGAGAGCTGGTCGGGGTAGTTGTCCGCCTTCTCGGCCAGGCCCACGCGCTCCAGGTTGCCGCGGGCGATCCGCTCGGCCTCGGCCCGGTCCCGCTTGAGCACCTTGAGCTGGGCCACGGTGCAGTTCTCGAGCACGTTCAGGTGCGGGAACAGGTTGAACTGCTGGAAGACCATGCCCACGTGCCGGCGCATCCGGTCGACGTCGGCCTCGGGATCGGTGACCTCGAAGTCGCCGATCGTGATCCGCCCCTGCTGGGGGGTCTCGAGCAGGTTGACGCAGCGCAGCAGCGTGGACTTGCCGGAGCCGGAGGGGCCGATGAGGCAGACCACCTGGCCGGCGCCGACGCTGAGGGAGATGCCCTTGAGGACCTCGAGGGAGCCGTAGGACTTGTGCAGGCCCTCGACGACGACGGAGGCCGCGTCCGCGAGGCCGTCGGCGCCGCCGGGCCCGGACCGGGGAGTGGGGGAGGATGCAGTGCTCACAGTCAGGCTCCTAGGACTTCTTCATGCGGTCGGTCTTGGACTCGAAGCGGCGGGTCAGGATGCCCAGGGGCACCGTGATGATGAGGTAGCAGACACCCGCCACCACCAGCGGCGTGAGCCCCGCCCCGGCACCGGAGATGGCCTCGCGGCCGTACTTGGTGAGCTCGTACTGGCCCACGCCCATGCCCAGCAGGTAGACCAGCGACGAGTCCTTGGTCAGCAGGATCACCTCGTTGGTCAGCGGGGGCAGCACGATCCGCAGCGCCTGCGGGATGACGATCGTGACCATGGCCCGGGCGTGGGACATGCCCAGGGAGCGCGCGGCCTCGTACTGGCCCTTCGGCACGGCCTGCAGACCCGCCCGCAGGGACTCCGCGATGTAGGCGGCGGCCACGAGGCCCAGGGCGATCATCACCGTGACGTAGTGGTTGAAGCGGAAGCCGAAGGCCAGCGGGATGCCGTAGCCGAAGGCGAGGAAGACCAGCAGGGCGGGCACGCCGCGGAAGAACTCGATGTAGATCGTGGCCAGCCACCGGTAGGGCGCCACGGACGAGAGCTTCATGAGCGCGAGCACCACACCGCCGGTGAGGCCGACCGCGAAGCCGAGGAGCGTGTAGATGAGCGTGTTCTTCAGCGCGACCACGATGATGCCGGGGAACTGCTGGGCCGCGATGGCCGGGTTGAACACCTTCTCGACCAGCAGCGGCCAGTCGGCGACCGCGATGAGGGCGAGGACGACGAGGATCAGGACGGCGTACTGGACGCCGCGGGAGAGCCGTGCTCTCTGGTGCATGGTCATGGCCATGGGTTGGTCCGTTCTGGGTGGTACGGGTGGGACGGTGACGGGGCCGGCGTCCCGGGTGCGGGTCGCCGGCCCCGGGTCAGTTCTCCTGGACGGGGATCCACGTCTCGACGATCTTCTCGAGCGTGCCGTCCTCCTCGATGCGGTCCAGGGTGGCGTCGACCGCGCCGAGCATCGCCTCGTCGCCCTTCGCCACGGCCACGCCGAGCTGGTCGTCGAGGTCGGCGGTCTCCTGCACCACGAAGTCCGGGTCGTCCTGGGCGTGCTGGGCGATCGCCGTGACGTCGTCGAGCACCGCGTCCACGCTCCCGGTGCTGAGCCCGGTGAACAGCGTGGTGGCGTCCTCGAACTGGACGGCGTTGAGGCCGAGCTCCCGGGCCTGGGTCTCGCCGACCGTGCCCTGCATGACCCCGACCCGCACCTGCTCCTCGCGGGCGGCGTCGATGGAGTCGACCCCGTCCTCCCCGTCGGTCACGAGGCCGACCTCGTTGTCGTAGTAGGGGTCGGAGAAGTCCATCACCGTCCGCCGCTCCTCGGTGATGGACAGGGCGGAGATCGCGACGTCGCACTGGTCGGTCTCGAGGGCCGCGCCGGACTGGATCGACTCGAAGGCGAGCGTGACGTTCTTCATCTCCACGCCGAGGTCCTCGGCGATCTCCCGGCCGAGGTCCATGTCGAGGCCGACCATCTCGCCGCCCTCCTCCATCTCGAACGGCGGGTAGTTGGACTCCGAGCACACGGTGAGGAACCCGGGCTCCACCAGGGCCACGGCCGAGGACGCGGTGGCCCCCGCGGTCTCCCCGCCGCCGTCCGCGGCCTCCCCGGAGGGGCTCTCGGACGTGCAGGCGGTCAGGGCGAGGGCGGCGATCGCGGACAGCGCCGCCAGCGCGTGCGCGCGGGACGGGCGGGTCGTCGGACGGGGCATGCGGGGTTCCTCCGGTGGGAGCAGTAGTCGTCGGCGCGGACGGGCCGGGCGCGGGGCCGGCCCTGCGGGGCGGTGGCCCCGCGCGTGTTCGGGCACCAGGATACGGTGCGAGCCCGGCTCCGGCTCAGCCGGCGGACAGGCCCGGGGCGGGCACGAGGCGCTCCGGGGCCCCGGCGGCCCGCTGCCCCAGGGCCTGGAGCATCGGCCGCAGCTTCGCCCAGGTCTCGGCCAGCTCGGACTCGGGGTCGGAGGCGGCCACGATGCCGCACCCGGCGTAGAGCCGCACCGTGCGCTCGTCCTCCTGCACCGCGCCGCGCAGGGCGATGCCCCAGTCCCCGTTGCCGGCCGCGTCGAGCCAGCCGACCGGGCCGGCGTAGAGTCCCCGGTCCATCTGCTCGAGCTCCGGGATGGCGGCGGCGGCCACCGCCGTGGGCGTCCCGCACACCGCGGCGGTGGGGTGCAGGGCCTCGGCGAGCTCGAGGGAGGACGGCGGGTCCCCGGCCGGGCCCGGGCGCAGCGCGGCGGTGACGTCCGAGGCGAGGTGCCACACGTTGGGCAGCTCGAGGATGAACGGCTCCGGGGAGGTCGTGACGGCGTCGGTGTAGGGGGCCAGCGACGCCTCGAGGGAGTCGATCGCGAACCCGTGCTCGTGCTGCTGCTTCTCGGACTCGCCGAGCACCCGCGCGGCGTACTCGTGCGGGTCCTCGTCCGGGGGCGCGGCGTCCCGGTCCAGGGTGCCGGCGAGGACCCGGGCGTGGGCCACGCCGTCGAGGACCCGCACCAGCATCTCGGGGGTGGCCCCCATGAGCCGGCCCGCGCCCGCGGGGTCCCCGCCGAGGCCCACGCAGTACGTCCAGCACTGCTCGTAGCGCCGGGCGAGGTCCCGCACCACGGCCACGGCATCGAGCGGGGCGTCCGTGCGCGCCACGACGTCCCGGGCCAGGACCAGCTTCTCCATCCGGCCGGAGCGGATGCGCTCGACGCCCTCGCGCACCGCCTCCGTCCACTCGTGCTCGCCCAGGGTCCCGGAGGACAGCCGGACCACGGCCGGCGCCGCGGGCGGCCCGCTCGCGGCGGGCGGGCGCCCGGGGGCGGAGCCGATCCGGCGCAGCCAGGCGGCCGCGACGTCGTCGGCGCCCAGCGCGAAGGGGGTCCCGGGGGCCACGGCCACCACGAGGGTCGCCCACGCGACGTCGCCCCGGCGGCCCACGAGCAGCTCCGGGACCACGAGCCCGGAGTCCACGGCGGAGGCGGTCGCGAACGTGAACGCCCCGAAGGCGGTCAGCCCGGTCCCGGGCACTCCCACGCGGTCCTCGATCACGGCCGCGCCGACCAGGTCGTCCCACCACACGCGGGCCGCCGTGAACCGGTCCGCGCCGCGCACCGTGTGCTCGGCGGCCCGGCCCCAGGCCACGAGTCCGCGCCCGTCCACCGTCCAGGTGAGCAGCTCCGGTCCGGCGAGCAGGTCCCGCAGGTCCGGGGCGGCTGCGGGGTCCGCGCCCAGCGCGGACAGCGGCACCGTCAGGGCGTGCAGCACGGGGACCGGCGGGGCGGCTGCGGGGTCGGCGGCGGGGGCGGTGGGAGACATCGCCCCCCAGTCTAGGCCGACCGCCGGACAGCCCCCGGTCCCGCTCCCGCGGGCGGGGCCGCCGGGAGGGCGTCCGGGGCGGGCGCCGGGGGAGGGGCCCGGGCGGGGGCGTCGGAGCGAGGTGCGACAATGACCGGGTGAACCGAGCAGACCTGTCCAAGCAGCCGCACGAAGTCTCCGCCATGTTCGACGACGTGGCGCCCCGCTACGACCTCGTCAACGACATCCTCTCGCTGGGGCGGACCCGCGGCTGGCGCAGGGTCGTCGCGGAGGCCGTCGGCGCCGTCCCGGGGGAGAAGGTCCTCGACCTCGCCGCCGGGACCGGGACCTCGTCCGAGCCGTACGCGGACGCAGGCGTCGACGTCGTGGCCGCGGACCTCTCGCTCGGGATGCTCGAGGTGGGCCGCGCCCGCCGCCCGGACATCGAGTTCGTGCAGGCCGACGCCACCCGGCTGCCGTTCGCGGACGCGTCCTTCGACGCCGTGACCATCTCCTTCGGGCTGCGCAACATCCAGGACTACCGCCGCGCGCTCGCCGAGATGCTGCGGGTCGCCCGGCCGGGCGGGCGGCTCGTGATCTGCGAGTTCTCGACCCCCACGGCCGCCCCGCTGCGCACCGTCTACACGGAGTACCTCATGAAGGCGCTGCCGGGGATCGCCGCGCGCGCGGCGTCCAACCCGGAGGCCTACCGGTACCTCGCGGAGTCCATCGCGGCGTGGCCGGACCAGGAGGACCTCGCCGCCGAGATCCTCGCGGCCGGCTGGACCGGCGTGCAGTACCGCAACCTCACCGGCGGCATCGTGGCCGTGCACCGGGCCGTCAAGCCCGCCGCGGACGCCCCCGCCCGATGAGGGCCCTCGTCCTCGGCGGCGGCCCTGCCGGCGCCACGGCCGGGTACTGGCTCGCGGCGCACGGGATCGAGGTCACCGTCCTGGAGAAGACCGCGTTCCCGCGGGAGAAGGTCTGCGGCGACGGGCTGACCCCGCGCGCCGTGCGCGAGATGCGGCTCATGGGCCTCCCGCACGGGCCCGAGCTCGGCTACGCCCGCAACCGGGGGCTGCGGCTCGTGGCCCGCGAGCGCAGCGTCGAGGTGCCGTGGCCCGAGCTGAGCGACTTCCCGCCCTACGGGCTCGTGCGCACCCGGCTGGGCTTCGACGAGCACCTGGCCGGGCACGCCCGCGCCGCCGGGGCCCGGGTGCTCGAGCGCCGGGCCGTGACCGGGGTGCTCCGCGACGGCTCCGGCCGGGTCGTCGGCGCCCGCGCCAACGTCCTCGACGCCGCCGGGCGGCGCACCGGCGAGACCGAGGAGCACCGGGCGGACGTCGTGCTCGCGGCCGACGGCAACTCCTCCCGCACCGCGGTGTCCGCCGGGCTGCACAAGCGGGACGACCGCCCGATGGGGGTGGCGGTGCGCGCCTACTTCGAGTCCCCGCGCTCGGACCTGGACTGGATGGAGGGCTGGCTCGAGCTCACCGACGGCACCGACCCGCAGCGGGCGCTGCTGCCGGGCTACGGCTGGGTCTTCGGCGTCGGGGACGGCACCGCCAACGTGGGACTCGGGATCCTGGACACCTCCCCGGCGTTCGGGGCCCTGGACTACCGGAAGGTGCTCGCGGACTGGACCGCGTCCATGCCCGCCGAGTGGACGTTCGACGAGGAGCACCGCCGCGGCCGCGTGCTCGGCGCGGCCCTGCCGATGGCCTTCAACCGCACGCCGCACCACGTCCCGGGGATGCTGCTGCTGGGCGACGCCGCGGGCCTCGTCTCCCCGTTCAACGGGGAGGGCATCTCCAACGCGATGGAGTCCGCCCGCTACGCCGCCGAGCACGTCGTGGCGGCCGCGGCCGCCAACGGCCCCGCCCAGCGGGAGCTCGTGCTCGCCGGCTACCCCGACCGGGTCCGGCAGGAGTGGGGCGCGCACTTCACCCAGGGCCGGGTCCTGGCCCAGCTCATCGGCAGCCCCGCCGTGATGAAGGCGGCCGTGCGCACCGGCATGGCCGTGCCCGCGCTGATGCGCTTCGTGGTCCGGGTCATGACGGAGCTCTCCGACCGCCCCGCCGCCACGTGGGAGGACCGGGTGGTCTCCCTCCTGGACGCCCTGACGCCCGCGACCGGCAACACCCGCCCCCCGAAAACTCGCTAGAGTGGTGGACCGTGACTGAATCCTCCTCCCCGAGCGCCGACGGCCCCGCCGCAGGTCTCGGCACCGATCAGGTGAGGCTGCCCGCCGGCTTCGACCTCATCGCGTCCGACGACCGGCTGGGCCCGGTCGTGCTCGGGTCGCTGGCCCGGATCGAGGAGCGGCTCGACGAGGCGGTGCGCAGCGCCGACCACCTGGCCGACGTCACCTCCCGCCACCTGCTCCAGGCCGGGGGCAAGCGCGTGCGGCCCCTGCTGACCGTGCTGGCCGGGGAGATCGGCGGCGGCATCAACGACGCCGTCCTCGAGTCCGCGGCCGTCGTGGAGCTCACGCACCTGGCGACCCTCTACCACGACGACGTCATGGACTCCGCGCCGCTGCGCCGCGGCGTCGCGACCGCGCAGACCGTGTGGGGCAACTCGGTGGCCATCCTCACCGGCGACCTCATCTTCGCCCGCGCCTCCTCGATGGTCTCCGAGCTCGGCCAGCGGGCCCTCAAGATCCAGGCGGACACGTTCGAGCGGCTCGTGCTCGGCCAGCTGCACGAGACGGTCGGCCCCCGCGAGGGGCAGGACCCGCTGGAGCACTACCTCGACGTCCTCTCGGGCAAGACCGGCTCCCTCATCGCGGCGTGCGGGCACTTCGGCGCGGTCCTGGCCGGGGCCGACCAGGACGTCGTGGACGTCATGGTCGAGTACGGGGAGAAGGTCGGCATCGCCTTCCAGCTCGCCGACGACGTGATCGACGTGACCGGCGAGGACGAGGTCTCCGGGAAGTCCCCCGGCACCGACCTGCGCGAGGGGGTGCCCACCCTGCCGGTGCTCATCCTGCGCCGGATGGCAGGGGAGGGCGACGCCGACGCGGTGCGCGCCCTCGAGCACCTCGACTCCGACCTCACCTCGGACGAGGCCCTGGCCCGGGCCGTGGCCGCGGTCTCGGGGCACCGGGCCACCGAGGAGGCGTGGCGGATCGCCCGGCAGTGGGCCGACGAGGCCATCGCGTCGCTGGAGCCGCTGCCGGACACGGTGGCCAAGCGCGCGCTCGTGGCGTTCGCGCACGCCGTCGTCCACCGCGAGGCCTGAGCGAGCTCCGCACCGTACGTCACGGGCCGTGGCGCCAGGTGTGGTTCCCGCGGTCCCACGGGCTAGCCTGTAGCCGTCCGCAGACCACTTCCCGCACCCGAGGACGACCATGACCCCTCAGTCCCCACCCGGCCGTGCCGCCGCGCCACGCGAGGCGTTCTCCAGCCGCACCGTCTTCATCCTGGCCGCGATCGGCTCCGCCGTCGGCCTCGGCAACATCTGGCGCTTCCCCTACATCGCCTACGAGAACGGCGGCGGGGCGTTCCTGATCCCGTACCTCGTCGCGCTGCTGACGGCCGGTCTGCCGCTGCTGATGCTCGAGTACGGCATCGGCCACCGCTTCCGCGCCTCGGCGCCGCTGGCCTACCGCCGCCTGCACCCCAAGACCGAGTGGATCGGCTGGTGGCAGATGGGCATCAGCTTCGTGATCGCCGTGTACTACGCCGTCATCCTCGGCTGGGCGATGCTCTACACGTTCTTCTCGTTCAGCAAGGCCTGGGGCGAGGACCCCGGCACGTTCTTCCTCGCGGACGTCCTGCAGACCTCCGACGAGGTGACCGTCGCGTTCGACTTCGTCCCCAGCGTCCTGGGCACCACCGCCGTGGCCTGGGTGGCGCTGCTGGTGGTCCTGCTGCTGGGCGTGCAGAAGGGCATCGGCCGGGTCAACCTCGTGCTCATCCCGCTGCTGGTGCTGATGTTCCTCGTGATCGTCGTCATCGCCCTGACGTTGCCCGGTGCAACGGACGGCCTGAACGCGCTGTTCACCCCGGACTGGGCCGCACTGGGCAACAGCGCCGTGTGGGTCGCCGCCTACGGCCAGATCTTCTTCTCGCTCTCGGTCGGCTTCGGCATCATGATCACCTACTCGTCCTACCTCAAGCCCAAGACGGACCTCACCAGCTCCGGTCTCGTGGTGGGCTTCGGCAACTCCAGCTTCGAGATCCTCGCCGGCATCGGCGTCTTCGCGGCACTGGGCTTCATGGCCGGGGTCGCCGGGGTGGGCGTCGACGAGGTCGCCACCTCGGGCATCGGCCTCGCGTTCATCGCGTTCCCGACGATCATCTCCCAGGCGCCCCTCGGCACCCTCATCGGGGTGCTGTTCTTCGCGTCGCTGACCTTCGCCGGGTTCACCTCGCTCGTGTCCATCGTCGAGGTCGTCGTCGCGGCGGTCCAGGACAAGCTCGGCCTGCGCCGGCGCACCGCCGTGGTGGCTGTCGTGGTGCCCATGGCGCTGATCTCCCTGGCCCTGTTCACGACCACCACGGGGCTGAACCTGCTCGACGTCACGGACAACTTCGTCAACCAGTTCGGCATCGTCGCCGCGGCACTCGTGTCCGTGATGCTCCTGACGGCCGGCTTCTCCGCGCTGCCGACCCTGCGGGACCACCTCAACTCGGTGTCCTCCTTCAAGCTGGGGCGCACCTGGATGGTCGTGGCCGGCGGGCTCACCCCGATCGTGCTGGGCTACATCCTCATCGACACGCTCACCACCACCGTGGCGGAGGGCTACGGCGAGATGCCCACCTGGTTCGTCAACACGTTCGGCTGGGGCATGGCGCTCGGGCTCATCGTGATCGCCTACGTGCTCTCGAAGCTCCCGTGGCCAGGAGCCTCCCGGGCGAACGAGCTCAGCCCGTCCCCCGCGATCCTGGACGCCTTCACGGACCGGAACCGGATGGAGGGGGACCGGCACCTCTCCCACTGGTCGGACACCGCCCTGCGCACCCCGGCCCTCGACCAGGACTTCTCCTACCGCGCCCTCGCCGAGGGCACGGCCGGGTCCACGGGCCGGCACGCGGAGGCCCCCGCCGCGGGGACCGGCACGGCGCCCTGGAGCTCCGGCACCACGTCCAGCACCACCGGATCCCAGGAGGACCCCCGATGACCACTCCCGCCATCATCATGCTCATCGTGGCCGTGTGCACGGTGTGGGGCGGCTTCATCGCCGCCGTGCTCCACCTGCGGCGCACCCCCGAGGTCCCGGACAACGACCAGGGCTTCGGCGGCGACGACTACGTCCGCACCACCTGACCCCGTCCCGCACCCCCGGGACCAGCAGGAGGGCTCCCGGCGCCGCGCGGCGCCGGGAGCCCTCCTGCGCGTGGTGCTCAGGCGCGGCGCGCCCGCGGGGCGCGCACCGCGTCCAGCACGAGGAGCAGCACCGCGAGCCACACGAAGCAGAAGCTGACCCAGCGCTCCAGGGGCATCTGCTCGCCGAACACGAGCACGGCCAGCAGGAACTGCCCGATGGGCGCCACGTACTGGATCATGCCCACGGTGCTCAGCGGCAGGCGGGTCGCGGCGACCCCGAACAGGATCAGCGGCACGGCCGTGATCACGCCCGAGGACAGCATCAGCAGGAGGTGGCCGGTGCCCTCGCTGCCCAGGGTCAGCCTGCCGTCCGCCCCGAGCAGCGCCACGACGATCGCGGCCACCGGGGTCAGCGCCATCGTCTCCACGGTCAGCGTCACGATCGCCGGGTAGGACCCGCCCATCCGGTTCTTCACGAGGCCGTAGAAGCCGAAGGAGAAGGCCAGGCCCAGCGAGAGCCACGGCACCCGCCCGTAGAAGACGGCCATGACCACGACCGCCACGAACCCGATCCCCACGGCCGTCCACTGCAGGGCCCGCATCCGCTCCCGCAGCACCAGCACGCCGAGCAGGATGGCCACGAGGGGGTTGATGAAGTAGCCGAGGGAGGCCTCCAGGGTGTTCCCCGTGGTCGTGGCGACCGTGTAGAGCCACCAGTTGGCCCCGATCAGCAGGCCGGCCACGGCCAGGGTCCCGAGGGTGCGCGGAGCGCGCAGCGCCCGGCCCAGGGGGTGCAGCTGCCCGGTGAGCGCCAGCAGCGCCAGGCAGAAGACCAGGGAGAAGAGCACGCGCATCGCCACGATCTCCACCGGCGTGGCCGGCTCCAGGGCCACGAAGTACAGCGGGAGCAGGCCCCAGATCCCGTAGGCGGCGAATCCGGAGAGCACACCGGCCCGGGTCCTCGACTGCTCGTCGGGATCCGGGCCGGGTGCGGTGTTGTAGGCGGTCACGCTCGAGGGTACCGCCGGGGGTCAGAGGCCGAAGAATCGGCTGAAGAAGCCCTTCTTCCGCTCGCCCTGCTCCTCCTCGGCGGTCTCCTCGCCCTCCACCACGGGCTCCGTCCCGGCGCTGCCCGGGACACCGGGGCCGGCCACGACCTCGCGCTCGACCTCGCGCTCCACCTGCGGCTCCGCGGCGGGCTCCCGGTGCTGCGCGGCGGCGGGCTCGGGCACCTCCTCGCGGGCCGGGCGGACGGGCTCGGGGCCGGGCACCACCGTGGTGCTCACGCGGCCCGGGCGCACCTCCCGGTCCGAGGGCTCCTGGTCGAACGGGAGGTCGGCCTCGGCGGCACCGGCGTGCGCGGCGGCCGGCTCCTCGGCCGGCCGGGGCTCCTCGGCCGGCTCGGGCCGGACGTGCTCCGTCTCGACGAAGTCGGGCACCTCGATCGGCTCGGGCTGCTCCCGGGGGGCCTCCTCGGGCACCGGGGTCTCCGCGGGAGCCGCCGGGGCCGCGGCGCGGTGCGGCTCGGCCTCCTGCCGGGCGGCCGTGGCCTCGGCGGCGGCACGGTCCTCGCGCAGGGTGGCGGCGCGCTCCTGGGCGTCCGCGGCCAGGTCCACTAGGATCTCGGGGCCCACGGACGGCTCGGCGGGCTCGACACCGGAGATCTGGTGGTCGTCGAACCAGAACCGCTGCGCGCCGTCCCGCACGGTCACCACGCACGTGGCCTCGGTGTCCCACTCGATGTGGGCGCCGCGCAGCTTGGCGTAGGAGTCCACGGCGAGGTTGTGGTCCACCGCGGTGTCCGTGGTCAGCGCCTCGGCGATGACCCGCATCATCCGCTCCACGGTGAGCTCGGGGAGCTCGAACTCGGGTCCGTCCAGCAGCAGCCACGCGGTGACGCCGCCGCCCGCTCCCGCGGGGTAGTGCGCGTACACGCCCGTCACGGCCTTGGCCGCCAGCGTCAGCCGGCGGGCGAGGCCCTCCGCCACGGGCAGCTCGTCGGTGGACAGCTCGTCCACGCCCAGCCGCTCCCCGGCCTCGCGGGCCTGGACCGCGGCGGAGACCACCGCGGCCGGGAAGTGGCCCAGCTCCTGCCAGGACCAGATCCAGGAGCCGCGGGAGGCGGACTCGGTGCCCAGCAGATAGGGCGTCAGGGTCACGGGGGGCTCGGTCTGCAGGGTGAACGCCGGCGCGGAGAAGTCGACGTCCCACCCGGCGCCCTGGGTCAGCTCGGCCAGCCTGGCCTGGTACTCGGTGGAGATGAAGATCGACTCGTCGATCAGTTCCTGCAGCGTTTTCGTCATGCGTCCAGGCTAGCAACCCTCGCGGGTGCGGGAGCGTCACGGCGGGCGCCGCCCGGTGCGTCGGCGGGGGCGCCGGACGGCCGCTCCGCCCGCGGCGGCCGGGGACCGCTTGGGTAGGGTGGGGCGAGACCTCTGGGGCCCCGCAGGTGCCGCGCCCGGCCCCGCGCCCGTCCCGTGACCACCACGATCCGAGCAGGCCCCCTCGCGGGCCGGGAACGAGCCACCGCATGAGCGAGACCCCCGACACCCCGACCCCCGGGCCGGCCCGGCAGGAGCTGCTGAACACGATCGGCTCGTGGGTGCTCTCCGTGCTGCGCACGGAGCCGGGATGGGACCGGATGGTCGTGGACCTCAAGGTCCAGGGCGGGCGCGTGCACCTGCGCGTGCGCGAGCAGCGGGGCGACGAGGTGGTGCCCGGCACCGCCGGGCCCATCAAGGAGGACAGCGCCGTCATCCCCGCCGTCGAGCAGCTGCGGGAGAACGTCCACGTCCCGGGGCGCGGGACGTGGTTCACGGCCACGGTCGTGATCCTCGCCGAGGGCTGGCCCGAGCCGACCCACCGGATCGGAGGGACCTACGACCTCGACGGCGAGCCCCGCCAGTGGGGGACCGAGGGGCCGTTCACGGCCCAGGACGTCCTGGCGCACCTCGAGCGCTTCCCCCGCACCCGCGCCCGGATCCCCGCGTGGGCCCTCGAGCTCGCCCGGCGGGACGGTGTCGAGCTGCCCGTCCTCGCCCCGGGCGCCGAGCAGCAGGCCGACCCCGAGGGAGTCGTCAACCCCCTCGTGCGGGCGGCCGTCGACCGGTTCGTGAGCGCCCCCGACAACAAGGCGATGATCGAGGTCGTCCGGCAGTGCATGGCGGGCTCCCTGCTGCTGGACGTCACGGCCAGCGACCTCGTGGCGGGCCCGGGCGGGGAGGCCGTGGGCCCGGAGTCCACCCTGCGCGTCCAGACCCTGGGGGAGCCGGACGGCACGCGGTCCCTCGCCGCCTACACATCGGCGGCGGAGGCCCAGGCCATGTTCGACCGCCACCACCCGGACGGCGGCAAGCCCGTGCTGCTGCGCGAGTCCGCCGTGAAGGTCCTGAAGATGCTCGCCGACGACCCGCAGCACGACCACCTGGTCATCGACCCGGCCCACCGCGGCTGCCGGATCAGCCGCCCCCAGGTGGAGTGGGCGATGCGGGCGCCGCGCAACGACGCCGTGAAGGCCGCGATGCTCGAGAACAACATGTCGCAGCTGCTCGCCGGGCTCCTGGCCCCGGACGCGGTGCTGCTGCTCGGCGCGCGCGTGCAGGACGGGCGCGCCGTGCCGGTCTACGCGAAGCCGCAGGAGGAGGGCGCCGCGCCGGACACCCTCCTGCTGTTCACGTCCGCGCCCGAGGTCGCCGTGCTGGACACCACCCTGGAGGTCCGCTCCGCGCCGGCCCGGCAGGCGCTGCGCTTCGCCCTCGACGCCGGGGCGCGGAAGGTCAGCATCAACGCGCACCCCCCGGTGGCCACGCTGACCGCCGATCAGCTCCGGGAGCTCCTGGCCCTCGTGGAGAAGGAGCCGGGGCAGGCAGGGGGCGCCGAGGCCGGGCCGGGTCCGGCCGGGGACGGCACCGGGCGGAGCTGAGTCCCGGCGGGCGTCAGCCCGCGGCGGGGAGGGGCTGCTCTGCGGAGGGCTGCTCCGGGGCGGCCTGCGCGGGGGAGGCCCCGGCCGCGAGGCAGTCGGCGCAGATGCCCTGGTAGACGACGTCGGCGGTGAGCAGTTGCATGCCGTGGTGCTCGGAGGGCGTGAGGCACGGGGCGTGGCCGACGGCGCAGTCGACGTCGGCCACCGTTCCGCAGCGCACGCAGTACGCGTGGTGGTGGTTGTCACCGGTGCGGGTCTCGTACCGGGCCGGGGACGCGGGCGGCTCGAACTTGCGGAGCATGCCGACGGCCGTGAGGTCGGAGAGGACCACGTAGACGGACTGCAGGGTGATCGCCGGCAGCACCGTGCGGACGTCCGCGAGGACCTCGTCGGCGGTGGAGTGCGGGCGGCGGTCCACCGCGTCGAGGACGGCCAGCCGCTGCTTGGTGACCCGGCGGCCGTGGGAGCGCAACAGGTCCGACCACGCGGCGGCCCGGGCGGTGTCCGGTGCGGGGCGTTCCGTTGTCTGCATCCTTCTACCGTAGCGTTATCACGATGGACTCACAATAGCGGGACGCATCCGCTCCGCCCGTGTGCGCGATGGTCGATCCCTCGTGACAGTTCTGGTCGCACCGGCGGGCACGGGCTTTCACCCGCCTCTGACCTGCGCTTACGATGTGCGCGGGGGATGGGGGTCCGGCACCGTCGTCGTGGCGTGCGCGCCCGCGGGTCGGACGGGACGTTCCCGGAGCTCTTTCTTCCCGAACGACCGCGACCACCACGGAGACAGACATGACGCGTCCTGCCCACGCCCGTCCGAACGGCCACGCCGGCGATCCGGAGGCGCTCCGTGACGACGTCCTCCTCGGCGCCGCCCACTCCGGGGACGCCGACGCCTTCGGGGTGCTGCGGGAGCGGTACCACGGCACGGCCCTCGCCGTGGCGCGGTCGCGGACCGGCAGCACGGAGGAGGCGGAGGGCGTCGCCGCGGCGGCTCTCGGACGGATCGAGCAGATCGTCGGCGAGGGCGGCGGCCCCCGCGCCTTCCTCGGCGCCTTCGTCGTGTGGATGGTCGGGCGGGAGGCCGACGGCGGCACGCGGCCGGTCGCGCTGCCGGACGATCCCGCCGACCCCGCGTCCCTGGTCCGGGTCTTCAGCGGCCTGCCCGCCGAGTGGCAGGGCTTCCTCTGGCGCACCGAGGTGCTGGGCCAGAGCGCCCGCCGTGCCTCGGCGGCGCTGGGGCTCGGCGCGGTCGCGGCCGCCGGTCTGCACCGTGACATGGTCCGGGGTCTCCGCGGGCTCTACGGCCAGGCCGCGGCGGACCGGGCAGCGGGACCGGACTGCGCGGAGTTCTCCGCCGAGCTGCCCCACTTCGTCCGGGGCACCCGCGGGCAGCGGAGCCGGCGGGACGTCAAGGCGCACCTGGACGGGTGCGCCCGCTGCACCGCCGAGTACCTGGGCCGACAGGACATCGGGACGGGCCTGCGCACGTGGACGCTGCCCGTCCTGGCCGGCCTGCCGCTGTGGGGCACCGAGTCCCTCGAGCTCACCAACCTCATCGCCGCCGCCGGTGCGGGGACCGGCGCGGCCGCCGGAGCAGGGGCCGCAACGGGCGCCGCCGCGGCCGGTGCGCCCGCAGGGGTCGCCGCCGTCGGCGCGGGGGCCTCCCGTGCCCGTCCGGAGGACGCGCCGGGAACCTCGCCGTGGTCGAGCCGCAGGACGAAGGTCCTCCTGGGCGCAGGGGCCCTGGCGACCGCCGTGGCGGTCGCCGCGGTGGGCGTGTCCGGCGGGGGCGACCCGGTCCCGGCCGCCGACAGCCTCGCCGCCGAGCGGGCGCCGCGCACCGCCGAGGACCTGGAGAAGCCGCGCGCGGACGGTCCTGCGGCCGGAGCGGAGCAGGACGACGACGAGTCCGGTGCCGGGGCCTCCGCGGCGGAGCGCGACGGGAGCCCGTCCGGGTCGGCCGAGGCCGCGGCCGGGCAGACGCCGGGCGACGCCCCGGCCGGCGCGACCCAGGACGGTGCTGGGCCGGAGGCCGCGGCCCTCGTGGCCGACGCCGACCGCAGCGATGACGACCTGGCCGGTGACGCTGTGGCCGGTGCCGGCCGCAGCGGTGACGACGCGGGCGCTGCGGCGGCCGCCGGCGGCGTGCCGGGACCGTCCGGGGACGGGGGTGCCACCCCGCCGCGGTCCGGTGCGGAGCGGCCGGCGTCCGTGCCGGGCGGGGACCGTGCCCCGGAGACCGGGACGCCCGGCGCGGCGTCGGGCGATGGAGCCGGAGCTGCCCGGGACGCGTCGTCCGGGGACGCGCCGACGAGCGCGCCGCCGGCCCGCAGGGCCGACGACCCCGCGACCGCTCCCACACCGGCACGGGAGGCGGGCACCCCCTCGCCCGTCCCGTCGGTGCTGACCCCGCAGCCGGTCGTGGACGCGAGCCCCGCGCCGTTCAAGGCGCCGGCGCCCCCGGCCCGGACGGCCGGACCGCCGAGCGACCGCACGGGCTCGGACGCCGCTCCCGGACGCCGGCACGGGCAGCAGGGGGCCGGCGCCCCCGGGGTGCGGTACGCCGAGCGCGGGCCCCGGCACCGCGGGACGAGCTGGGACGAGGACGGGTCCCGCGAGCGGAAGCACTCGGGGCGCCACGGCCGCGAGCACCAGCGGGGGTCGGACGGGGCGCCCGGCCGCTCCGGCGGTCACGCCGACCAGGGGGAGGGCCGCCCCCACCGCTGAGGGCCCAGCCCCGCCCGCCTCTCCCGGAGGCCTGGCGTCACCCGGCGACCCCGCGGCTCCCGGCGGCACTGTGTTACGAACGGGAACGGCTCGTGACAGGAGCGGCGTGCCGCCCTCCACCGGGGCGCTCTACCATGGGCTCGGGGGACCGGGGGGTCCACAGTGCTGGAACCGCGCGCCGTCGGCGTGCGCCGTCATCGTCTTCGCCGGGGGCACGGCCCTGCGGCACCGCTCCCGGGTCGCCCGCACCGCAAGGTGACCGAGCGTTCCCGAGACCGACGGAGACCCCATGACGCGCACGACCGAGCCGCTCGCCCAGGGGCGCACCCCGCGCACCGACGAGGAGCTGCTCGCCGCGGTGCGGGCGCAGCAGCCCGACGCCTTCCCGGACCTGCGGGACCGGCACTGGCACACCGCCGTGGTCGTGGCCCGGCTCCACACGCCGAGCCGCCAGGACGCGGAGCAGCTGGCGGGCACGGCCTTCGACCAGGTCCTCGCGGAGCTCGGCGAGGAGACGCAGGACGAGGACGGGCCGGGGGTCTTCCTGCGGGCACGGCTGGTCGCCGTCGTGGGCCGGGCCGGCGTGGAGCGGGCGAGCGCGGCCGGGACGGTCACCGGCATCTACCTCGGTCTCCCCGCGTCGTGGCAGGCCGTGCTGTGGCACCTGGAGGTCGAGGCCCTCGGGCTCGAGCGGACGGCCGCGGTGCTCGGGCTGAGCCCCGCCGCCACCACCGCGCTGCACCTCGAGGCGCGCGCCGGGCTGCGGGCCGCCTACCGCCGGGCCAGGCAGGACCTGCCGACCCTCGCCGGGTGCGCGGACTGCGCGGCCGACCTCGGCGCCTTCGCCGACGGCGGCCTGTCCGCCGAGCGGACGCAGGCCGTGCAGGACCACCTCGACGAGTGCCCGCGCTGCACCGCCGACCACCTGTACCTGCAGGACACCGAAGCAGGCCTGCGCGGCTGGCTGCTGCCCGTGCTCGCCGGGGTGCCGCTGTGGGACGTCCGGACCGACGAGCTCGTGGAGCTGGTCCGGGCCGCGGGACGGATGAGCGCCGGACGACTCGGCGCGGCCCCGGGCACCGACGTGGCCGGCGGGGCCCTCGCCGCCGTCCACGTCACCCGGCGGGGCCGGAAGGTGCTGCTCGGCGCCGGGGCCCTGGCGGCCGCGGCGGCGCTGGCCGGGATCGTCGTGACCGGCTCCGGCGGCCCCGGCGACGGGACGACACAGGCCACGGTGCGCCTCGGCGGCTCCGGCGCGACGGACCCCTCCGCGCCGGCGGCCTCCGCACCCGCGACCTCCGCCGGGGACGACGGCGCGGCCACCATGGCCCGCGGCGCCGGTGCAGCGGTGCCCGGTGGTGCCGGCGGGGTGCTGTCGCTGCCGACCTCCGAGCCGTCCCCCGGCCCCCTGACCGAGGCCGCGGCCGAGGCACGGACCGCCGGGGCGGGCGGCGGAACCATCACCACCGCGGCCACGACGGACGGACCGGCCGCCGACTCACGGGAGGCCGCCGCCGATGCCGGCGCGTCGACCGGGCGTCGCACCGAGGCGGCCCCCTCCACCCGGGGGAGCGTCCAGGACGACGGCCGAGCGCCCCGGCCCGCGGCGGCGGGTGGACGGCCCTCGGACAGCGGCACCCCCGGCGGCTCCTCGGCGGCCGGGCCGACCGAGCCCAGGACGCCGGTGACCGAGAGCCCGCGCACCGAGCCACCCGCGGAGGAGGTCCCGGCCCCGGAAACCCCGGCCCCGGAAACCCCGGCCCCGGAGACCCCGGCCCCGGAGACCCCGGGCGCGGAACAGCCCCCGGCAGAGCTCCCGGCTCCGGAGGCCCCCGAGGCTCCGGCGTCAGAGCCCCCGGCAACGGCGCCCGCGGCAACGGTGCCTCCGGCCGAGGAGCTCCCGTCGACCGGAGCAACCGGGCCGGGGAACCCGTCCCCGGAGCCCGGTGCCGGCGGTGCCACTCCTCCCACCCCCGGCGGGTGACCGCGGCGATCCCTCCGGCACCGGGCGACGAGCACGCCCGGCGCCGGCTGGGAGAACCCTGGGCGTCGCCCGGCCCGGGAAGACCGGCGCCGCCGGCGCCGTTGTGCCCAACGGAAGACCCCCGTTCCCGATGAAGGAGCCGCACCCGCGATGCACAGCCACAACAACGGGCTCAAGACCGTCCTGCTGCTCGGCGGCCTGTGGGCGGTGCTGCTGGCCATCGGGTGGGTCGTGGCGAGCGGGACGGGCAGCAGCGTCTTCATCTGGGTCTTCGCGCTGATCGGCCTGGCGTCCACGGCGTACAGCTACTGGAACAGCGACAAGCTCGCCCTGCGCTCCATGCGCGCCATCCCGATCACCGAGCAGCAGGCGCCGGGCTACTACCGGATCGTGCGGGAGCTGTCGCAGCGGGCGAACCAGCCGATGCCCCGTCTGTTCATCGCCCCGACGATGAGCCCCAACGCCTTCGCCACCGGACGGAACCCGGAGAACTCGGCGGTGTGCGTGACCGAGGGCATCCTCCAGCTGCTCGACGAGCGCGAGCTGCGGGGCGTGCTGGGCCACGAGCTGATGCACGTCTACAACCGGGACATCCTCACGTCCTCGATCGCCGCGGCCGTGGCCGGCATCATCACCTCGGCCGCGCAGTTCCTCCAGTTCTCGGCCATCTTCGGCGGGGGGCGGGGCGGTGACCGCGGCAACCCTCTCGTGGGGCTGCTCCTGGCCTTCCTGGCGCCGCTCGCCGCGACCGTCATCCAGCTCGCGGTCTCCCGCACCCGCGAGTACGACGCCGACGAGGACGGCGCGCAGCTCACGGGCGATCCGCTCGCGCTGGCCTCCGCCCTGCGCAAGATCGAGATGGGCACGAATGCCCGGCCGCTGAACCCCGCCGACCAGAAGCTCGTCAACACCTCGCACCTGATGATCGCCAACCCGTTCCGCGGCGGCGGCGCCTCCAGCCTGTTCCGGACCCATCCGCCGACCGCGGACCGCGTGGCCCGGCTCGAGGGCATGGCGGGGATCGGCCGCCGCTGAGCCCGCCCGCCGACGACGACGGAGCCGCCCACCTCGCGAGGTGGGCGGCTCCGTCGTCGCACGGGGGGAGCGGCGCGAGCCGCGCCGCGGGACGAGCTCAGCGGTAGTTGATGAACTGCAGGTCCACCTCGAGATCCGAGCCCTTGAGCAGCGTGATGACGTCCTGGAGGTCGTCGCGGGACTTCGACGACACCCGCAGCTCGTCGCCCTGGATGGTGGCCTTCACGCCCTTGGGGCCCTCGTCGCGGATGAGCTTGGTGATCTTCTTCGCCTGGTCCTGGGCGATGCCCTCCTTCACGGAGGCCTCGATCCGGTACTCCTTGCCGGAGGCGAAGGGCTCCCCGGCGTCGAGGGACTTCAGGGAGATGCCGCGCTTGACCAGCTTCGACTGGAAGACGTCGAGGACGGCGTTGACGCGCTCCTCGGAGTTCGCCTTCATGAGGATCTTCTCGCCGGAGAAGTCGATCTCGGCGCCCACGCCCTTGAAGTCGTAGCGCTGCGCGATCTCCTTCTGGGCCTGGTTCAGGGCGTTGGACACCTCCTGCTTGTCGACCTTGCTGACGACGTCGAACGAGGAATCGCTGGCCATGCTGCCTCCTGGGCTGGGACGGTGGACGGGCGGCGTGCGGCCCGCAGGACTGTGTCCCAGCCTACCGGGGAGGGCCCCGTCACCGTTTCGTGACCTGCGCCCAAGGATCCGTCCAGGTCGGTCTCCCAGGATGGCGGCATGAGCACATCCGAGGGTCACGACGACGTGACGCCCGGCCCGGGGCGGACCCGGCGCGGAAGCGCCGTGGCGGCCACCGCGCTGGCGGCGGTCCTGCTGATGGGCATCGGGCTGGGACCGGCGGCCGCGACCGCCGACGGGACGGCGCCGCCGGCCCGACCGGGCACGGGGGCCTCGGCCACCGAACGGCTCGACCCCCAGGCGGCGCAGCGGCTGATCGGCGTCGCCGAGGACCTCGCGGACGCCGTGACCCACGGCGAGATCACCGCGGAGCAGGCGGAGAAGTTCCTCCAGCAGGTGTGCGAGCGGCTCGCCGCCTGAGCCGTCCCCGGCAATTTCGCATCGCGCCGGATCTTCTGTACTGTTGAACTGCTCCCGCACGCGGGGGCGGCCACCACCGGTCCGGAAGGGCCGGCGGGAGCACCCCGGCAGATTACCCGAGCGGCCAAAGGGGGCTGACTGTAAATCAGCTGGCAATGCCTACGGGGGTTCGAATCCCTCATCTGCCACGGCACGGGAAAACCCCGGTTCACTAGGAGAAACACCTAGGAACCGGGGTTTTCTGCTGTGTGCCAGCGGATCGCCCACGGCTCACGTGGGGCGATTTGTTAGAGGAACGTTAGAGCTGCCCCTCAGGGGGTGGTGGTTGAGGATCGCCTCGGGACTAATGCCGCAGCGCGTTCTGCCGCGTCTCGCCCCACGCCTTCTAGCAGATGTGCGTAGGTGTCTGCGGTGAAGGAGGACCGGGAGTGGCCGAGCCGCTTCGACACGATGTTCATGTCTACGCCGGCCGCCATGAGCAATGACGCTTGTCCATGCCGCAGGTCGTGCAGGCGTACCCGTCGCAACGGCACCTTTGGCCCGGTCGGATCCGAGCGATCGACTGGGACCAGCACCCGGTCGGTCAGCCGGTGGAACAGCCGATCCACAGCCTCTGGCCGCAACGGGTCCCCGTTCTCCCGACAGAACACTAGATCGTGGTCCACATATGCCGCATCCCAGTGCTCGCGCTCGTCGTCCTGGGCCAGTCGGTGACCGAGCAGGGCACCCATGGTCCCGGCATCCAGCTCGACCCGGCGGAAATCCCCCGAGTCAGTCTTGGGAGGAGCGAACCGTAGCCCGCGGTGGACCGCCCCACAGCTGGGACAATCCACCTCGGTCCCGGAGCGTTCTGTGAGCTGCTGGCGGACCACCACGACGCCCTTGGGCACGTCTACGTCCGACCAGCGCAGACCCAGGGCTTCGCCCCGGCGCAGCCCGGTCCCGGCGATCACTTCGAAGAGTGCGGCCAGCCGTTCGCCCTGGACTCCGTCCAGGAACGCCCCGAGTTCCCAGGGTTCCCATGGCCGTACCCGCGCTCGCTGAACCTTCGGCAGTTCCACGTCCCGGGCCGCATTGAACGTCACCAGGCGCATCTTCACGGCGGTGGTGAGCGCCGACCGGAGGCAGGCATGCACCCTGGTGACCGTGCTCGCAGAGAGAGGCTCCCCGCTTCGCCCGGGTGTCATCTGCAGGTGCGACAGGAGGTCGGATACGTGACCCGGCCGAAGGTCCCGCAACCGCAGGTTGCCGAGACCGGGTGTCAGGTAGTCGTTGATGTGCTGCCGATACAGGCGTTCGGTGGCCGGTCGCAGACCGTTTCTGACCTTTCGGTCCAACCACGTGTTCAACCAGGTCTCCACGGTGAGGCCGTTGTCGTCAGTCCAGGTGCCGGCGTTGATGGTGACGACGAGGTCCGCGAGCGCTGCCTCGGCCGCACGTTTGGTCCTAAACCCGCCGCGGGCGACCTGTTTTCTCTTCCCCGTGATGGGGTCGGATCCGGCGAGGACGTTGAACCACCAGGATCCGTGAGCCTTGGTGCAGACTCTCCGCTTCCCGGTTGTGGGGTCGGTCAATTCGGCCGTGGAGCAGGTGCAGCGCTTGAAGACGGACCCGGCCATCACAGCACTCCCGGGGTAGAGGACCGCTCCAGCTCGGCGCGCACGTAGAGGTCGGCGAGGTCGTCAGGGATGGGTAAGGGGGTCGTCAGGAGGCGCTCGCAGACGCTCCGGTAGGGAAGTGCATGTCCGAGGGCGGCTACCGCATGTCGTGCCATGGTCTCCCGAAATTCGTCGTCTGTGTACTCGTTCTCCCCTTGCCGCAGGTATCGGCGTGCCTGGCTTTCCGCGGATCGGATGCCTTGGAGATTTTGGATCAGGGCTACGTCCTCATCGGCCTCCCCGGGGGTCAGTGCGGCGGTGCCGCTGAACCAGGACAGCGCATCGAAGGTCGTGGCGGTGGTGCCGCCGACCATTTCGATCGGTTCCCCCGCCTGGGCGGTGGGATAGATCAACGTCACCGGTGGGACGTCGAGAGCTGCCGCGATCACGATGAGGTCGGTGACGGTCACGCTGTCCCGGCGCTCGTTTTCCAGGTTCGCGATTGAGGTTCGCTTCATCGCGACGCCCAGCTCGGTGCAGCGGTCAGCGAGCGTCTGTGCCGTCATGTTCTTCCGTTTGCGGACGGCGGCGATGTTCTTGCCGATCCGGTGGGTGGTGGTGGTGGCCCAGTGGTCCATATCGCCCTCTCGGTGTGTGCTTCAAAAGCACACTACACGACGTATTGACATTCTCCAACCCATTCCGACACACTGAGGTCGTGACCTACTGAGGGTCGTGAACGACAGAAAGTGTGATCGTGAAGCACATCAAGAGTGACACTCCTCCGACTCTTCCGCTTTGGCCCGATGCCGCCCACGAGCTGGGCATCGGGCGCTCCACCGCCTACGAACTGGTCCGCACCAACCAGTTCCCCATCCGCGTCCTGCGCCTCGGGAAGAAGATCTTGGTTTCCAGGGCCGACCTCAACCGGTACCTCGGTATCGACCCGGACCACGCGGCGTAGTCAGCAAGAGCAGCAGGCGCGCCCCCGAGTGGGGGTGAGGTGGACAGACCGATCGAAGAAAAAGAGAACCCCCGCATGGGGCGGGGGCTCTCGGAGAGTAAACGTCGTGTGCAGCAACAACACAAATATACCCCCCGGTCGTATCCCAGACGTGTGCTGCGATCCCGAACAGGCCGAGGACCTGGCCATCCGGCTGATCATGAGCGGCCATCAATTGGCCCTCGCGTGCCACCTCCTCGGGCTCAAGTCCCGGGCCACGCCACAGCCCTACCGGCTGCACCCGGAGGACGTGGATCTCATCGCTCGTCAGGTGGCCGTGGAGTTGACCCTGGGGACGCAGGCCGCGCAGACCGCCTGCTCTGCGTCCAAGGGCACGCAGCGGTACACCGGCACCGTCATGGGTGACCGCGCCGTAGCAGGGCGCACCCACGACCCGTACCCCGTTTACACCGCTGAGGAGCTGGACGAGATCGAAAATCACCAGGGAGGTCGGGCCGCATGACCGACAAGCTCGCCGAGATTCTGGACGATGTGCAGGAATTCGCCACTAGGTTCATCGCCTACCCGACCACCGTGGCCGCTCCGGTCCACGCCCTCTGGGTGGCGCACACGCATCTGGTGGACGCCTTCGAGAACACCCCGCGGCTGGCGTTCCTGTCTCCGGAACCGGGCTCGGGAAAGTCCCGAGCGATGGAGATCACCGAGGCTCTGGTGCCCCGGCCGGTGCTCAGCGTCAACGCCTCGGTGGCCTACGTCTTCCGGAAAATTTCCGACCCGGAAGGCTTGCCGACCCTGCTGATGGACGAGGCCGACGCTGTGTTTTCCCACAAGAAGGCCGACGGGAACGAGGACCTGCGCGGTCTCCTCAATTCCGGTTACCGGAAGGGGGCGACGGCCGGGCGGGTGGTGATGCGCGGCAACGAGCAGATCCCGGAGGACTGGCCGAGCTTCTGCCCCGTGGCGCTCGCTGGACTGAACGAGCTGCCCGACACGTTGATGTCCCGTTCCATCGTCGTGCCGATGAAGAAGCGCCGGCCGGATCAGGTGGTGCAACCGTACCGACGTCGGACCTACGGGCACGAGGCCGCAGAGCTGGCCGCCCGACTGCACCGAGCTGCACGCCGTCACTTCGATGAGGTGCGCGACGCGTGGCCGAAGCTGCCCCCGGGTATTGAAGACCGGGACGCGGACATCTGGGAACCGTTGGTCGCCATCGCGGACGCCGCAGGCGGACATTGGCCCCTGACCGCTCGGGAGGCCGCAACCCAGTTGGTCACCACGGCCAAGGCCAAGCCCCAAACGCTCGGGGTGAAACTGCTGGCCGACCTGCGCGACGTGTTCAAGGACCGGGAGACCATGCTCACCACCGACCTCTTGGGTGAGCTGATCCGGATCGACGCCTCGCCGTGGGGGTCGATCAAGGGGGAGCCGATCGACGCCCGGTTCCTCGCGCGCACTCTCAGCAAGTATGAGGTTCCGACGAATCAGACGGTGCGGACCGCCAAGGGCAGGGGAAAGGGATACAAGCGGGCAGACCTGTTCGACGCCTGGGAGCGCTATCTGCCGCCTCTTACCTTGAAAGTCGGTGACATGGGTGACAACAGTGACGCCCCTAGCCAACCTGTCACCGTAGTCACTGACTACAACACGTCACGGTCAAGCCCCGAGAAGTGGTGTAGCGATCTTTCGTAGGGGTCAGGCAGTGAGGGCGGTCAGGGGGTCGGGGATCACCTCGCTTCCGGTNGGTCAAGCCCCGAGAAGTGGTGTAGCGATCTTTCGTAGGGGTCAGGCAGTGAGGGCGGTCAGGGGGTCGGGGATCACCTCGCTTCCGGTGCGGGCCACGGGGGTGAGCCGGCAACGGGTGAGGACCTCGAGTCCGAGGTAGCGGCGGCCCTCGGCCCACTCATCGGTCTGCTCGGCCAGCACCGCGCCCACGAGGCGAACGATGGCGGCTCGGTTGGGGAAGATCCCGACCGCGTCGGTGCGCCGGCGGATCTCCTTGTTCAGCCTCTCGGCGGGGTTGTTGGACCAGATCTGCATCCACACGTCTTTCGGGAAGCCGGTGAAGGCCAGCAGGTCCTCCCGGGCGTCGGCCAGGTGCTCAGCCACCTCGGGCAGCTTCTCGGCGACGTAGTCGATCAGCCGGTCGAACTGGGCGTTCACCGCGGCGGCATCGGGCTGGTCATAGACCGAGTGCAGCATCGCCTTCACGGCCGGCCACATGCTCTTCGGGCAGATCGACATGAGATTGGCCGCGTAGTGGGTGCGGCACCGCTGCCAGGACGCCCCGGGCAGGTGCGCGGCGATCGCGTCCTTGAGACCGGCGTGGGCGTCACTGGTGACCAGGCGGACTCCGCCCAGGCCCCGGGCCACCAGGTCGGCGAAGAACTCGTTCCACGCCGCCCCGGTCTCGGCCGTGGCCACCCGCATGCCCAGGACCTCCCGGTGGCCGTCGCCGTTGACTCCGGTGGCCAGCAGCACGACCGCGTTGACCACCCGCCCGCCCTCTCGGACTTTCATGGTCAGCGCGTCGGCGGCGACGAACGTGAAAGGGCCGGCCTCGTCCAGGGGCCGGTGGCGGAAGGACTCCACGTGCTCGTCGAGGTCGGTGGCCATGCGCGAGACCTGGGACTTCGACAGGGAGTTGATGCCCAGGGTCTTCACCAGCTTGTCCATCCGACGGGTCGAGACCCCGGCGAGGTAACAGTCGGCGACCACGGTGATCAGCGCGGACTCAGCCCGTTTGCGCCGCTCCAGCAACCACTCGGGGAAGTAGGTGCCGGTGCGCAGTTTCGGCACGGCGACGTCGATCGTGCCGATGCGGGTGTCGAGGTCGCGGTGGCGGTAGCCGTTGCGCTGCGCAGACCGGGTCGGGGTGGGCTTGCCCCATTCGGCGCCGACCACCGCCTCGGCATCAGCAGACAAGAGAGCGTTGATCACCGTCTGCAACAAGCTGCGCATCAGATCCGGGGACGCGTCGGACAGGGCTTCGCCGAGCAGGCCAGCAGGGTCGACAATATGAGGAGCGGTCATCGTGATGATGTCCTTTCGAGGGTGCTGTGAGAGGTGAACTCGAAAGATCTCACGGTGGCCGCGCTCTCGTCGGCAACGACGAGCAGGGCCACCGCGCTACACCACTATCGGGGGCTCAACTNTGAGGAGCGGTCATCGTGATGATGTCCTTTCGAGGGTGCTGTGAGAGGTGAACTCGAAAGATCTCACGGTGGCCGCGCTCTCGTCGGCAACGACGAGCAGGGCCACCGCGCTACACCACTATCGGGGGCTCAACTCACGTCACCGTCACCGCCCAGAAGCCATGCGACAAGGCATGTCACCGCTGTCACCGGTGTCACCGAGTTTCCGGACAGCGCGCAGGGCACTTGCCCCCACGGCCTCCTCTATGCCGAATGCTTCCAATGCAAGGTAGAAGGGTGGGACGCAGCATGAATCCGCTCGACGGCCTCCGGCGAATCCCCGACGACGACGGCCACCTCATCCCCATCACCGGCCGCTGGTGTCCCTCGTGCCGATATCCGCTTTACCCGGCGATCGCGGGCGAAGTGCATCCGTGCTGTGATCGGAGGCCGCTCCGATGACAGAGGACGGCGAGCGCGTAGACGAGTTGGAGGACATCCCCGACCTCACGCGGATCTGCAAGACGAAACAGGACTGGATCGAAGCTGCCCAACAGCTACAGCGACGCAATCACCGGCTGCAGGAACTGCTCCACCGCATACAGACCGACGCCGCCCGAGAGAAGGGAGGCGCGCGATGAGGCCCCGCCGTGCCGGCAGCAGTGGAGCCGACCCATGGGACATTCGCCGTGGGTAGCCCTGCCACTGCCATATCCAAGACCGGTGGGGAGTGCGGCCCAGGACACAAACCAGGACACCCAGGGGAGGAAACAGAAATGACCATGCAGAACGAAGTCGCCCTCCAGAACGAGGCCCGGGTCCTGGAGCTACGTGCCCAGGGCAGGACCACCGAGCAGATCGCCAACGACCCCACGGTGGGGATCACAACTCGGTCCGGCGTTGCCAAGGCACTTCGGCGTGGGCTCGAACGGCGGTCCAAGCTGGGGGCCGAGGAACTGGTGGCGCTGTCGATGGAGCAGCTCGATCAGATTGATGCTGCGGTTTCCGCAGTCGTGACGCTGCCCGGGGTCGGTGCCGCCGAGATCCTCCGGGCGCTGGATCTCCGCCGCAAGGTCGTAGAGACCAGGCTCAAGCTGACGGGACATGCCACCTCGGCCCGCTCTGGGGCCGAGTCCGAGCTGGACGAGCCCCGGGGGCCCCAGAATGCCTACATCCCACCTCCCGGGCAGACTCGCCCCTTCTTCCTGATAGTGGACATCACTGACGTTCCCACCGGGCTGATCCCCTGGGATGAATTGGAGGTGAACCCAGCCCCCCGGTAAGGGGTCGAGCGCGGAGTGGGGGACACCCACGGTGGGAATCAATCCGGCGTCTACGGGTCGGAGGATAGCCGCGCGAGTTGCTCAGCAAGGTGGTTTGCATCACAGCGGTGTCTACTTCCGACACACTGGAACGCTCGATGAGATCCGGGACAGCGCCTTCCTCCGGTACGCAGCTGGTGGGTCCGCTCATAAGCCAGACGGTGGTTCCGCGGGCGCATAGTTCAATGCGGACTGCACCGTGGGGGCCGCGATGGGCCCATGCGAGTAATCGAGTGGAAAGTTCATGACCCACCCACGTACTTCGCCGTCCTCAACAGCGGGGGGCGAGTCCCCGTGGTGCCTACATGAGCGGAACGCATCCAACCTGTAGATTCGATGTGCCCCCCACTCAGCCACCCGCTGAGACTTCTTGATGACCGGGTATCGCCCCCGAGGAGACCAACCATGTCCCGACTTACCGATCTAATCCGTGACGCTAAGCGTAAGGATGCGCGGTTGGGCGAGGAGTTGGAAGCTGAGTTCCGCGCATTATCAGGCCGTCGCCAGTTCGGTCTGAACTTCGAGAGACACCGCCCCGAGGCAGTCGAGCTGCCCGGCCGGCCGGTCAGGCGCGGCGACCTCGTTCGCATCCTGTCGCCGCGAGGTAACGCAGAGCCGGGAGATCAGACGCTGTGGTACGTCAGTCGAATTCAGCGCGTGGACGGCACCCGCGTCGCCCACCTGTCCTTGGCAGATGCGGAGCAACCTCAATCACAGGTGCAGTGTTGCGATGACCTCGTGGTGGTGTCCCCATTCAATGAACCGGTCTACCCCGGCCTAGTGGAAACGGGCCGAGTGGACTGTGTCGGTGATGCACCGGCGCATACGGTCATCAACGGTGAAAACTTCCATGCCTTGAAGGCATTGACCTACACCCACCGGCACAAGGTGGACGCCATCTACATTGATCCGCCGTACAACACGGGCGCGCGCGACTGGAAGTACAACAACAACTATGTCGATGATCAGGACAATTATCGGCACTCTAAATGGTTGGCCTTTATGGAGCGGCGGCTTCAAGTGGCTAAAGAATTGCTGAATCCTGAGGATTCAGTTCTAATCGTCACGATCGACGAAAAAGAGTATCTGAGGCTCGGTCTTCTCCTGGAGCAAACATTCCCTGAAGCTCGGATCCAGATGATTAGTACGGTAATCAATCCAAAGGGATCTGCTCGAAAAGGGCTCTTTTCTCGGTCTGATGAGTACGTCTTCTTCATCTTCTTTGGCGTGGGGGAATTGACGCCATGGTCGGAAGACATGCTTCATGCGCCGAAGGGGGAGACGGCGGTCCGGTGGGCGGGTCTCCAACGCCAAGGTAAGAAGGGGATGCGGTCAATGTACCCGTATCTGTTTTTCCCTGTCTTCTTCAGTGCGGAAAACGGCTCATATCAAGGTATCGGTGATTTCCCTGCCCCGAACCTTGACCGACATGACTACCCCGTGCCTGATGGTTGTTTTGCAGTCTGGCCTGTCTCTCGCTCCGGTACTGATATGACCTGGGGATTGGGGATGGATGAGTTCAAGTCGCGGCTGTCTCAGGGGTATGTCAAATTTGGCCCCTGGCAGCCCGGAAAGACCAGTCGCAGCATCTCCTATTTGCAATCCGGAAATATTTCAGCTATTGAACGCGGAGCAATCAAAGTCGAAGGTCGTGACCGAGAAGGGGCTCTTATCCTTGCTCCAGTGAAAGACCGGGGGGTTCGTCCTCTAACGACATGGTCTAAGACAAGTCATTCGGCGAGCGAGTATGGGTCCTCGCTCTTGAATGCCATCATGCCGGATCGCAGATTCCCCTTCCCTAAGTCCTTATATGCTGTTGAAGATTCCCTGCGGTTCTTCGTCAAAGACAAGCCGGAAGCCGTAATTCTCGACTTCTTCGCGGGATCCGGCACGACGGCCCATGCGGTCATGCGACTGAACAAGCAGGACGGGGGACGACGTCAATGCATCTCCGTCACCAACAATGAGGTGGACGACGGCCAACAGCGAGAGTTGCGTGAGGAGGGCTTGCGTCCCGGTGATCCCGAGTGGGAGCGCTGGGGTATTTGCGACTACATCACAAAACCGCGAATTGAATCTGCAATCACGGGACGCACGCCGGCTGGAGATCCTATCCAAGGCGACTACAAGTTCGCCGACGAGTCCCCTATGAGTGACGGGTTCGAGGCCAATGCCCGGTTCTTCACGTTGACTTACCATCGTCCGGCTGCGGTGGCTTATGGGTCGGAGTTCACCGCGATTGCTTCATTGTTGTGGCTGCGGGCTGGTGCGATCGGGGAAATCATAGAAGAGGTTTCCCCGGCGGGTTGGGCGGTGGGCGACGCCTATGCCGTCCTGTTCGACCTGGACCGCGCCGACCAGTTCGTGCGAGCTGTTGAGGCTGCTCGTGGTATCCACATCTGCTACATCATCACGGACGACGAGGGCCCATATCAGGCCGTTGCTCGTCGTCTGCCAGAAGGTGTGGAGCCGGTGCGGCTTTACGAGTCCTATCTGACCAACTTCCGCATCCTGAACGGGGAGAACTGAGACCGTGCGCTATACCTTGAAGGGCTATCAGAATGACGCGCTTGCCGATCTGCTGACTGCCTTGCGCCATGCCAAGACGTTCTACTCGGCCACCGAGACGCCGTACCCGCAGGCGGTGACCCTGACAGCGACCATGGGCGCTGGTAAGACGGTCATCGCCACGGCGGCAATCGAGAGCCTGTTCTACGGCAACGAGGACCTGGATTTCCCAGAAGACGAGACCGCGGTCGTGCTGTGGTTCTCCTCTAATCCTGCGCTGAACGCGCAGTCCCGAGATCGGCTCCGTAGCGCCAGTGACAAGCTGACGACCTCCAACCTCGTGACGGTGGAAACAACCTTCGACGAGCCGGTTTTGGATACCCGCACGGTGTACTTCCTGAACCACTCCAAGTTGTCGAAGAATTCTCTGCTAGTTCGCGGAGACCGGCAGGCCGAGAATGCCACCATGGACACGCTGGCTGGCCTTTCAAGCCCCGACGGAAGGGCATCGACGTTCTGGGACACGTTGCGCAATACCATCGAGCACCCACACCGGACTCTCTACATGTTCTTGGACGAAGCCCATGAGGGCATGGGCGAGCAACGACGTACCAAACAGGATCGACTGACGCTTGTCCGGCGCGTCATCGACGGTCAGGGAGACGTGCCCTCGGTTCCGATTGTGGTGGGCCTAACCGCTACCCCCGGACGGTTCAAGGAAACGGCGGAAAGGGCCTGGGTGGACCAGCGCAATACTCTCCGCGACCTGCAGGTGGACTCGTCTGAGGTGCAGGCCTCCGGTCTTATCAAAGACCAGGTGGCACTGGACTTTTCCCCGGAGAGCGGTGACTTCGACACGGTCCTCCTGCGAAAGGCAACCCGTCAGCTGAGGGACATGACCGCACGGTGGGATGACTATTCCGGGACGCAGGAGGAAGGTGAAACCGTCGCGCCGTTGATGATTCTCCAGGTGCCCAACACGCCGGACCCTGACGATGTGGCCGAAGCTCTCGACACGATTCGGCAGACCTGGCCGCGCCTGTTGCCGGAGAACTTTGCACATGTCCTCGGTGAGCATGCGACTCAGCAATTCGGTCCCTACAAGGTTCGCTACGTGGCTCCGGAGCGAGTGCAGGACGAGCCGAGCATTCGCGTGCTGATCGCCAAGGACGCAATCAGCACGGGTTGGGATTGCCCTCGGGCCGAGGTCATGATTTCGTTCCGCCCGGCGTCCGATCGCACCTACATCACGCAGTTGCTGGGTCGTATGATCCGTACTCCATTGGCTCGACGGATCCCCGGTGACGATGTCTTGGGCGCTGTTTATTGCTACCTGCCGAAATTTGACCGGGAGACCACGGAGCAGATTGCGATTGCCCTGGAAAAGGGTGAAGACGGCTCGTCTGATCCGAAGGGCGCGGGCCGACGGGTGCTCATCAATCCGCAGCCGTACGCTTTGCCGGTGGCACGGGATGACCAGGGCGAACCCGTGACCGACACCGAGGGCAAGGTCGTATTGGCCGAGGGCGTAGAGGACACCCTGAGTGTGTTGGAGACCCTTCCGTCGCAATCAATCACTCGGGCGATCACCAAGCCAGTCAAGAGGCTCACCAGACTGGCCCACGAGCTGACCACCGACGGTCTCCTGGAAACCGGCAATAGCTTGGCCCACGAGGAGATGCATGCCATTCTCGACGGATTGCGGGCCCGGTACGCCCGCAAACTGGATGAGGCGCTGGAAAAGCTCTACAAGGTGCGACTGAGCACGATGTACGCCCAGCTCGGCCCACGCATTGAGCACGAGATCCAGTCCGAGGCGCAGCGAGAGAATGATAAAAATCCGCAGAGCCGGCGGGAGGATGCATCCTTTGAGCGGGCCGATGACAAGGTCATCGAGCACGCCTTCAAGACTGCGGAGCGAGTTTTTGGTTCCCCCGTGGCCCGATCCTATGTGCGACACCTGGCCGCTCAGAATGCAAAGGCAGAGGATGCATACGAGGCCCTGATCGAGGCCGAAGGTGTGGTTACCGCCCTGGCCGCTCTTCCGAAGGTCAAGGAGGACTTCGACGAGGCGGCGGAGCAGTTGGCCGAGGAGTGGTTCACCAAGTTCCGGGTGGGGATCCGTGGTCTGTCCCAGGCTCGACAGGCCACCTATCGCGAGATCCAGCTGCTCTCTCGTGAGCCGCAGGTCGTGGAGTTGGCTCGTCCTGAGACCTGGCTGGAACCGACGCAGTCGCGTGTTATAGGCGGTGCCCTGGACACCGAGCCTGAGGACCTGCCTACCTTCGCCAAACACCTGCTGACGGACGAGGAGGGGCTGTTCCCGGGGGAATTCAACGACTGGGAAACTGAAGTCCTGAAGACCGAGATCGCCCGTGACTCCACGGTGTTCTGGTTCCGCAACCCGTCTCAAGCCAAACCGGAATCATTGGGCATCGCCTACACCATGAGCGGTGACGACAAGATTCTCCGCCCGGATTTCCTGATCTTTTCTCGCAACGGCGATGAGCTGCCAGCGGTGAGCATCGTGGACCCGCACCGCCATGACTACACAGACTCCCTCCCCAAGCTTCAGGGCTTGGCCCGTTACGCGGAAAAGCACGGTGACCGCTACGCCCGCATCGAGGCCCTGTCCAAGATCGGAGACACCCTGCGCGTACTCGATCTGCAGGAGCCAGCGGTCCGCAAGGCTGTTCTGGATGCTGAGAGCGACGCGAAGCCCCTGTACCTCAGCCAACACGCCCGAAACTACGTCTGACCCCTTCCTGCGGCGGTGGACAAGGTGGGATGCGCTTACCACGCGAGGGCTGAAGACCCGGGTCTGTTAGATAAGTGTTAGAGGAGGAGTCAGCACCATGCAGCACCAGTCAGGCCCAAGCAATACGTCAACTTGGGTCTGACTAGGTAAAACACCCGGGATGAGACAAAATAACTTTTGCTAACACGGCCGTTAGCGAACTGTAAATCAGCTGGCAATGCCTACGGGGGTTCGAATCCCTCATCTGCCACGAGTTCCACCACGAAGGCCCCGGTCCGCGGACCGGGGCCTTCGTCGTCCCCGGTCACGGCGGGGTCACCACGTCCCCCGCCGCCGGGACGCACCCGCCGCCCCCGGCCGCCAGGAGAGCGCCGGGGCGGTGCCCGGGCGGGTGCCGGAGGTGCCCCGGCCCGCGCGGAATTCCGCGCCGAGTCCCCTGATCCGGGGACACGCCGACGGCGCCGCCGCGCCGTTCCACCCTTAACAATTGCTAAGAACATGAATATCCTTGTAGCTTGAGGCGACAGCATCATCCGGCCACGTGCCAGCACTCCCCGAGCCGGCACGTCGGGACCCCCTACTCCGGATGACCAGCAGCACGACCGACCCCGCAGCGCTCCCGCCGGCGTGCCACGCCGAGGACGCTGGGAAGGACTGTGCCGCGCGCTGGTACCCCAGGGGCAGGCCCGGGGTTCTGAATGATTGAGGAGACAGACCGATATGACTGCTGTGAAGAAGTGGGTGGCCGCGGGTTCGTCGGCTGCCGTCCTGGCCGGAGGCCTGTTCCTGGGCGCCCCCGCCGCCCATGCCGACACCTGTGTGGCCCCCGCCGCCAGCACCGCGGTGACCAACCTGGTCACCGCCGCCGACCACCTCTACGACGCGGGCACGCACTTCAACTCCCTCGTCACCGACCAGGCGGTCCTGGGCCAGCTCCAGACCCAGCAGGCCGTGCTGGAGGACGCCATCGTGAACGACGCCACCGTCGACCGTGCGCAGGGCGCCTGGACCGAGATCCTGCGCCTGCAGGAGTCCTACGCGGCCTCGAGCAGCGATCCTGCCGTGGCCGAGGCCTACGCGGCGAGCTCCGCCGCCGCGGCCGGCTTCCGGACCGCCGCCGTGGACGCCCGCGCCCAGGGCGAGGTCTTCATGGAGGACGGCGCCGATCTCGTGGCGCTCTTCCAGGGCAACTGCGACGTCCTGGGCGCCGGGGGCGGCTCCGACGACTGGAACGACTCGGACGACGGGGCCGGCACCGGCACCGACTCCGGCGTGAACCAGGGCATCAACATGCAGACCGCCGAGGAGGGCGGGCTCAGCACCGGCGTGCTGGCCGGCCTGCTGGCCGCCGGTGCGGCCGTGTCCGGGGCCGTGGCCTTCCGGGTGCGCCGCGCCCGCGCCTGATCCCGAACCGCTGACCGCCCTGGTGCCGCGCTCGCGCGGCACCAGGGCGCAGCCATTTCCCGCGCCGACCCCCGGAGGACCAGAGCATGGACGCACCCGAGCAGCAGACCGCGCCGCGCCGTCGTGCGGGCACGCGCTGGGCCGCCGTCGGCGGTCTCGGCGCCGTGGCCGCCCTGTCCGCGGTCCTGCTGACCGGCCCCTGGGGCGCGGAGGACACCGGCTCCCCGGCCCCGACGGCCACCGCGCCGGTGGAGGCATCCTCGGTGATGCCTCCGAGCGCGGCGGCCACGCGGACGCCGTCCGTCGCAGCGCCCGCCGCCGACCGGCCGGCGGCGGCGGCCCCCGTGCGGCTGACCGTCGAGGACGCCCGGTTCGACGTGACCGTCCTGCCGCTGACGCCGAGCGAGCAGGAGCTGGCCACGGAGCTGCTAATCCCGCCGGACACCCTGGACGGCTACTGGCTCAGCCCGTACGGCATGCCCGGCGAGGGCTCGGAGAACACCACGTACATCACCGGCCACAGCTGGGAGGACCGGGACGCCCCGTTCAACCGGCTGAGCGATCCCGGGCTCGTGGGCAGCGAGATCGAGCTGGAGACCGGGTCCGGGACGCTGGAATACGTGGTGGACTCGGTGGTCACCCACGACAAGAACACCCTGAAGGACAGCGACATCTGGCGCATCGTCCCGGACCGGCTGGTCATCGTCAGCTGCTACACCGAGGACCTCTGGGGGAAGAACGTGGTGCTCACGGCGTCCCCCGCGCCGGCCTGAGCCGGAGTCCCCGGCCCCGAGCGCCGGGTCCCGGCACCGGGCGTCAGCCCAGGGCGGCGCGGACCCGAGGCACCACCTCGGCGCCCAGCAGCGTGATCGACTCGAGCACCAGGTGGTGCGGGACGCCTCCCGCGTCCATCCGGAGCAGGAGGCGCTGGTGGCCGAGCGCGCGCTGCTGCGCCACGATCTTGGCGACCACCTCGTCCACGTCCCCCACCACGAGGGTCCCGTCCGGGCCGCACTCCCGGTCGTACTCCTCCCGGGACCAGCGGGGATCCGCCGGCCCGACAGGCCCGTGGCTGCGGGCCCCCGCCGCGAAGTAGGGGTGGCTGAGCTCCCGGGCCTGCGCCGGGGTGCGCGCGACGAAGCCCGGCACGTTCAGGCCCACCGGGGTGCCGACGTCCCGGCCGGACGCCTCGAGGGCCCGCCGGTAGGCCGCGACGACGGGCACCGCCCCGGCGAAGGGGCCGTGGGTGCGCAGCAGGGCGAGGGGCAGCCCGAGGGCGCCGGCGCGGGCCACGGAGGCCGGCGTGCCGGAGCTGCCCAGCCAGATCGGCAGGCACGGCTGCAGCGGGCGCGGCTCGAGCTCGAGCTCCACGCCGTCCCGGGCGAGCGGACCGGCGAAGGTCGGGGGACTGGTCTCCCGCAGCGTGAGGAGCCGGCGCAGCTTCTCCTCGAACAGGGCGTCGTGGTCCTGCTGCTCCAGCCCGAGGGCGCGCAGCACGCGCTGCGAGGCGCCGCGGCCCACGATCATCTCGGCCCGGCCGCCGGAGATGTTGTCCAGCATGGCGATCTGCTCGTAGAGCCGCACCGGGTCCCCGGCCGTGAGCACGGAGACGGCCGTGGTGAGCCGCAGGAGGTGGGTGCGGCCGGCGATGGCGGAGAGCAGCACCACGGGGGAGGCCGCCACCACGTCCGTCCCGTGGTTCTCCCCGACACCGATCACGGTGAGCCCGGCACGCTCCGCGGCCTCGGCCTGCTCGATGATGTCCCGCAGGCGCTGGCGGCTGTCGGGCCGGGTGCCCGTGACGGGGTCCGGGACCACCTCGCCCAGCGAGAAGATGCCGATCTCGAAGTTCATGGCGCACCTCGGCGTGCACGGGGTCTGTCCCCGGACCGGCGTCCCGGTCCCGGAGCCCGCGCCGGAGGCCCGGCCCGGACGCCCAGTCTAGTGCGCGCCCGCGGTCCGGTCTTGAGCCGGCAGTGAAATCCTGTGCCCCCGGACGGCTCTGCCTCTACGCTGGAGGGCATGGCTACTGTTGACATCACCCAGGACACCCTGGGCCAGACCATCGCCGAGAACGACATCGTCCTGCTCGACTGGTGGGCCGAGTGGTGCGGACCCTGCAAGCAGTTCGCACCGACCTACGAGGCCGCCTCGGAGAAGCACGAGGACATCGTCTTCGGGAAGGTCGACACCGAGGAGCAGCAGATGCTCGCCGCGTCGGCCCAGATCTCGTCGATCCCCACGCTCATGGCCTTCCGCGAGGGCATCCTGGTCTTCTCCCAGCCGGGCGCCCTGCCCGCCTCCGCCCTCGACCAGGTCATCGACGCCGTCAAGGGCCTCGACATGGAAGAGGTCCGCGCCGAGGTCGCAAAACAGTAGCGAAAA